>CALMNI010000061.1 GCA_937868555.1 uncultured bacterium
AGCTGATACTCTATCCATACTTAGTTTATTATTAATATAATTTTGATTTTTTGTTTTCATGCAGGTAGCCGCTTTTTTCAAAGCAGCGATGGCGCCAGGGCACGCTCCTTGCCCGGATTGATCAAGAATACCAAGGCCGTTGACATCATTAGGGACATTGACCCATTCCGATTCTTTACACGCTTTTCCCGGGGGGGCTGATTCGGGAGGATTGCCGTGGTTAGCGTCGGCATCTTCTTGTTCTGCTAATTCTTCTCGTTGGATGTGGCTAACTCCAATTGGTTTTAGAATAATGAGATTTGGATTTAAGAGAAAAAGAATAGTATACGAGCAAAGGGCTAGGGTCACACCAGTTATAGCTGCTTTAATAAAAGTATTGCCATGATTAATCTGTTCGTGATTTCCTCCTGCAGTTATACGAATGACGCCTCCGACCATCATGATAATTACCGAAAGAACGCCCAGAATGATGATGCTATAATTGTAAATTGCTTTAATATAGTCGGCGAGCCAAGGAGTGCCGCAATTAGGGCTATCTTCGCTGCATATCACTGGGGTAAAGCCTTTGAAGCCAGGTATTGAAACGCTGAGCTTGGGCATGACCGGTTCAGCGGCCGGCTGCACGGCATCTTTTCTTAAATATTTGGGAATGCAGGTATTATTTTTTGTATCAGCGGTTGAGCTTTCATCAAAAAAAACGCTTCTATTGGAAGCTTTATTCTTGTCGCAAGCGTCGCGGGTAAGCGTCATGTAGACTGTTTGTATTGAGTCATTTTTCAGCGTCGTCATGACCTTGCAGCATCCTAGTATTTCTTCCGCAGAAATAGATTTCCCCGCAAAAAACAAGAATAGTAAACAAACAGAAATAAGATATCGTCGAGCGGCAATCATACTTATTGGGTATCTTTAGGTTTTAATTTCGCCTTGCATTCAGTGGGAGTTGAACAAACTAATTTTCCCGAACAAGCGGGAACGGCTTGGCAGCTGAGCCCGTTATTATATTTTGCTTTTACATCATCTTTTATAAAATTTATTACGGGGAAAAAGCTCCATAGGGCAGAAGTAGCATTGGATTTACAGTCCGTTTCATTCATTTTTTCCACGCAAAACTCACTGCCGCCCCATGGCCATCTAAAAAGCGCAATTTGGGTTCCTATATCAATAGAGCAGCAGCCTCGGGTTGCCTTGCATTCCTCGCCGGCAGCAACCCAGCCATCGGAAATAAGGCGAGTGCAGTCAACAGACTTATAGCCTTTGTCATTGACTTGTTCGGCTTGGATTTTATTGCAGTTATCAAAGGTCATTTCTTCAGCTGTGAATTTTCCATCCTGGCTTTGTTTCAAGGCGCAGACAGTATCTAGCCCCACGTGTTTAACGGGTGTAACTCCTGTTATTTTGAAATTCGTTAGGTTCGTATTTACAGTTGAAAGTATCATAAAAGCTCCAAAAGCAATACACATTCCAGCCAAGCTGCCGCCTATAGTTTTTTTTGCGGTAGAAATTTGCTCGTGATTTCCGGCGGCAGTAAGCCATAGAATTCCTCCTACCATGACGCTGATAACAGCGATGATACCTATAATACCGGTTGCGTATTTCATGATTGCGACAATGTAGTTTGCCAGCGCTGAAGTGCTTTCTTCAACTTTTACTGGTGTACCGGCAACATATTTTGAGTCGGGGATTGAAACGGAAGGCGTAAAATAAATAGGAGCGCCCAGATCACGAGGTTCTATGACAGGCTTTGGTTCACATTTATTAGCAATAGCGGTTTTGTCTAGTTGAAAATCTCCCTTTATGCCGTGTCCTGTTTCTTCATAGATAGCGTCGCATTTTTTTTGAGTTAAAGAAGCAGAGGTTTTTTCTCCGGTATTTTGATTGGTTTTAAGACAGCAACCGATTGGATCTCCCGCTGCAAAACTAAGAGGCGCAGCGAAGGCGCAGAAGCTTAGGAATATAAGGATATTCGTAGTAAGAAAGAAAAATATTTTTTTTGATTCCATATTATTTCAGGAACTCTTGAATGATTTGTTCTAAAGTATCGGACGAAATAGCTCCTTCGACTTTTTGGCCGTTAAAAAACCAGGTCGGAGTTCCTTTAACGCCCAGTGTTTCCGAATCAACGAAATTTTGACGGATTTGTGGAATGTATTTTTTGCTATCGAAACATTTCTGAAATTGCTCATTGTAAATACCCAGCTGTTGAGCCAAGACGGCAATTTGGTTTTTATCGCTACCAAAGGTATCAGATTGGTTTTGGAAGAGCTTGTCATGCATTTCCCAAAATTTCCCCTGTTCACCAGCGCAATAGGCTCCTGTAGCTAGGGGCAGAGAATAGGTATGCCCGGGCCAATCTCGGAAAATAATTTTTACCTTATCGTTATATTTCAAGCCCATTTCCCTAATTCCAGGAAATGAAGCTTTGCAAAAGGGGCAGGCAAAATCAGAAAACTGTACTATTGTCAGGACTGGTTCTTTAGAACCGAGAAAATAGTTATTAGTACCCTCCGTTAATATTTTTTGAGCATTCGTATATTCAGTCGTTGCTGGCGCAGAAGTTCCTTGAAGGCTGTAATCTCCTTGTTTAATTCGGTCACTGCGCGAGAAAATGCTCATCACGAAACTAACTACCAATAGTGCTAAAATAAGCGCGAATGGAGAGATGACAGCTGTTAGAATAATATTTCGGATTCTATGTCCCGAGTGAATCCGAGTTGGTTGTTCATGCATATTGATAAGAGAGGTGGACTACCTTATAATTATAACACATACTTACTAAGGTTATAAGGCTAAAAAGCTGTATAGCAAAAACTTTTTTAAACCTCATGACCAAACATTTTTTTAATTTTTATGAAAATTCTTTCCTGGAACGTAAACGGAATTCGTGCCTGCGTGCGTAACGGTTTTGTTGATTTTTTAAAAAAAGAAAAACCTGATTTGCTAGGCATCCAGGAAATAAAAATTGACCATGCAAGCCGGCTTAAAGCCGAGTTCGATTTTAAAGGATATGAAGAAGCATGGAATCCGGCCAAGCGTCCGGGGTATAGCGGAACAGCCGTTTTTTCTAAGGACACGCCGCTTTCTATCCAAGAGGGCATAGGAATTAAAGAGTTTGATGACGAGGGACGTATCCTGACATTCGAAGCGGCAAAGTTTTTTTTCGTAAATATCTATTTTCCGAATTCGCAGCCAACGTTGGCGCGGCTCGATTATAAGGTTCGTTTTAATGCCGCTCTTTTGGCATATGCGAAAAAGCTGGAAAAGAAAAAACCGGTTATCATGTGCGGCGATTTTAATGTTGCCCATGAAGAAATTGACTTGGCTCGCCCCAAAGAAAATGAGGGTGAGGCTGGTTTTACCAAAGAAGAACGTTTAGGAGCGGACAACTTTATTAGTGCTGGCTTTGTTGATACCTTTCGAGCACTTAATCCTAAAAAAATCCAGTATTCATGGTGGTCCTATCGGGGGGGCGCGCGTTCCCGGAATGTCGGTTGGCGCATTGACTATTTCATGGTTTCGGCTAAGATAAGCAAGAACGTCAAGAAAGCGTTTATTCTAGATAAAATTTCTGGATCGGACCATTGTCCGGTTGGGATAGAGATTGATATATAATATATCAGTGAATAACCTTACCTGGGTCCCGGCTCAAGGCCGGGATGATATACGCATTTATGACTTACAATCACAAAGACATTGAAGAAAAATGGCAGGAGACTTGGAAAAAAAATAATTTGTATCATACTCGTGAAAACGCAGATGCAGAGAAATTTTACGTGCTTGATATGTTTCCATACCCTTCGGGGCAGGGTTTGCATGTGGGCCATCCCAAAGGTTATATCGCTACTGATATAATTGCCCGTAAAAAAATGATGGAAGGCAAGAACGTCCTTCACCCTATGGGTTGGGATGCTTTCGGGCTACCTGCGGAAAATTACGCCATTGCTAATAAAATCCATCCGGAAATTGCGGTTGCTCAAAATATTATACGTTTTAAAGCACAGCTAGAAAAAATTGGCTGCACCTATGACTGGGAGCGGGAGATTAATACAACCGATCCTTCTTATTACAAATGGACTCAATGGGCCTTTTTAAAAATGTTCGAAAGGGGGTTGGCGTATGAATCTTTCGAACCCATTAATTGGTGCCCCTCTTGCCAGACTGGCTTGGCTAACGAAGATCTGGAGGATGGCCGCTGTGAACGTTGCGGTTCTACTATAGAAAAAAAGCCTTTACGGCAATGGGTGCTGCGAATTACTGATTATGCTGAGCGCTTGTTGTCCGACTTAGATGATTTAGAGTGGCCGGAAGCAATCAAGGAATCTCAGCGCCATTGGATAGGGAAAAGCGAAGGCGCTGAAGTCGATTTCGTAATCATTGGCAGTAAAGAAAAAATTACTGTCTTTACAACTCGTCCGGAAACGATTATGGGCGTTACCTATATCGTTGTTGCGCCAGAATCGCCTTTGCTTGAGTCTTTACAGGAAAGCTTAGAAAATAAAGAGGAAGTAAGGCGATATATAGAGGCTGTAAAAAATAAATCGGAAATTGAACGAACTGCTCTTGGCAAGGAAAAAAGCGGCGTACCCTTGCGCGGTATTTTTGCCCTGCACCCTATAACCAAAGAAAAACTCCCCGTATGGATAGCTGATTATGTGTTGGTAGACTATGGCACGGGTGCTGTAATGGCTGTTCCGGCCGGAGATGAGCGGGATGCCGATTTTGCAGCCATATATAATTTGCCGGTCAGGCCCATGGATGATCCGGGTACAACTGAAATAGGCCGCCGGGTAACAAAATATAAATTGCGTGATTGGGTTTTTTCTCGCCAGCGTTATTGGGGAGAACCCATCCCTCTCATTCATTGTCCTCAGTGCGGCGTTGTGCCCGTGCCTGAAAAAGAACTACCCTTGCGTTTGCCCGCTGTTGAATCTTATGCTCCTTCTGGTACTGGCGAATCGCCCCTAGCGATTATAGAAGATTGGGTTAACGTTGAGTGTCCCCGCTGCGGTACTTTGGGAAAACGAGAAACTAATACCATGCCGCAATGGGCGGGTTCAAGCTGGTATTATCTTCGCTATATTGATTCGATGAATAATTCGGAATTAGTTGGAAAAGATAAGGAGGTGTATTGGTCACCGGTTGATTTGTATATTGGCGGAGCCGAGCATGCAACCCGGCATCTTATCTATGCGCGTTTTTGGCATAAATTTTTGTATGATATTGGTACTGTTTCAAGGAAAGAACCTTTTGCTCGATATTCAAGCCTCGGTTTAATAATGGGGGAGGACGGTCGAAAAATGAGCAAGCGCTGGGGCAATATTGTCAATCCTGATGAAATGATTGCCTCGTACGGAGCCGATGCCCTACGCTTGTACGAAATGTTTATTGGCCCTTTTACCCAAGCGGCAAGCTTCAAGGAAAGTGGCGTTGCCGGGGCGGAAGGATTTTTGCGGCGAGTATGGTTATTGCAAGAAAAAATAGGCGCTCAGGAAAGTAAGGAATGTCATTCCATACTGCATCGCACCATTAAAAAGGTGGGGGATGATATTGATAGCCTGCGCTTTAATACGGCGGTGTCGAGCCTAATGATTCTTGCCAATGCTTTTGCGGCTGAAGATTCTATCTATGAAGAAAGCTTTGAGATTCTGCTCCGTCTTCTTGCGCCTTTCGCGCCGCATATTACAGAAGAATTATGGCATAGGGATGGCCGGCACACCGATTCAATTTTTAACGCGGCGTGGCCGATATACCGCGAGGATCTTTTGCAATCGGAGATGATTACCATTGCTGTACAGATAAACGGCAAACTACGCGATAGCTTGGAAATGAACGCGTCTGCAAGCGAAGAAGAAGTGAAAAAATTAGCCTTAGAAAGCGAAAGAGTAAAACCGTGGTTGGAGCATAAAGAAATCAAGAAAATTATCATTGTCCCGGGTAAATTGGTTAGCATCGTTGTGCAGTAATTCCATGGCATTATTAGAAACCACTAAAGCGTTGTGCGAACGATTTCATATCAAGCCATCTCGATCCAAGGGGCAGAACTTTTTAGTTGATGAAGGAGCGTATGAAGCGATGATAGAGGCCGCACACTTGCAAGGGGATGAGGTTGTCTTGGAGGTGGGTCCGGGGTTGGGATTTCTTACTGAGCGAATCGCCCATCGAACACAAAAAGTGTTCGCCGTTGAACTGGACGATGCGCTTGCCCCAGTTTTGAAACGCCGCCTCAAAGAAGAAAATATTTCTAATGTTGAAATTTACAATGAAGATATTCTGAACTTTAGGGGCGAGTGGGCCAAGGCTCTTGCGCTTATTCCTTCGTTCATTGTTGTGGCTAACTTGCCGTACAATATCAGCTCTTTATTTTTGCGAAAATTTTTGTCCGGAAATGAAGGAGGTATCTTGCCCGAGCGGCTTGCATTAATGTTGCAGAAAGAAGTAGCTGAGCGCTTAGTTGCTGCGCCGGGTGCTTTGAGCATTTTAGGTGTCTCCGCTCAATTCTACATGAACGTGAAAATTAAAGCTTTTGTGCCGGCGAATAGTTTTTGGCCCGCACCTAAAGTTGGAAGTGCCGTAGTTGCGTTACAACGCAATTATATATATGTAGAGAGATTAAAGAATTTAGGAGTAGAAGAAAAAATATTTTTTCGATTAGTTAAGATCGGTTTCAGCGCCCGACGGAAAATGCTTAAAGCAAACCTTGCCGGCGGCTTAAAAATTCCTTTGCCAGAAATTCTAGAAGCCTTTACTGAGGCCGGCATATCTCCTACCGCGCGTGCGCAAGAATTAAGTCTTGAAGAATGGATAAAACTCGTTGCGATTTTAGGGGGAAAGATGGTATAATAATTGTTAAGAAACAGTACCGGCATTAGTCCGGAGAAAAATTCTTAATTTATGTCATTTTTCGAACGCTTAGCTACTTCGCTCGGCCTTGATGATTTTGATAAGCGCCATAAAATAGGCTTGGCGTTTTTGTTTGTCGCTCTTATTTCAATAACGAGCTTGTGGATAATACAGTTGCGGCGAAATATTAGCGGTCCCTTGTACGGTCCTATCACGGGTGCTAACTCAGTCCTTCCGAATACTAATACTCAAGAACAAGGCAATGACGCGGTATTGAAAACTAAGGATACGGATGGCGATGGTCTGACTGATTGGGATGAACTTAATTTATATAAAACATCTCCGTATCTTAATGATACTGATAGCGACGGTTTTTCTGATAAAGCTGAAATTGACAGCGCCAATGATCCCAATTGTCCTAAGGGGCAGGAATGCGCAGACCTTTCGTCTCAGTCAAGCGGGGATGCTGATCCTTTTCAAAACTCGGCATTGCTAAACGATCTGAATGCATCAGCAAGTGCTTCGTCGGGAACGCAAAGTCCCGCGACCGTAAGCCCTACTTCCGCTCCGGCGACTGGGGGACTTACTGAGGAAGAAAAAAATGCTTTACGGCAGCTCGTTGGTAATAGCAATGACCCCTCGGTTTTGCGCCAATTATTAATCCAAGCCGGCCAGCCCGCAGACCAAGTTAACAAGATAAGCGATGCTGAACTGCAGGCGACATTACAAAGCCTTTTGAAATAATTTTATGAGCCGCCGTCTTAACTCTCGTCTTAGCATAGTATTAGTAGTGTTCACAATTTTTGTTCTCCTTGGAGCTGTCCGTCCGGCGCAGGCTTTGTTTCCTGGAGTACAGCCGATCATAAATATTTATGATGCTATTCGTGATACTATAAAAAAATCCGGCTCTATATTATACCGAAATATTGCCGGGCGCTTAATTAACCAAGTGGCGTATGATGCCGCTACGCATCTTGCCAGTGGAAACTGGGGGAAAGGTCCTTTGTATGAAGATAGAGATTGGTGGGCGTTTACCCGCGATACGATTGACAACGCCTCAGGAGCTTTTATTGAGCAGCTTGTTATTGATAACCAGGATACTCAAAAACAAAGCTGGGTCCTTAATGAGGCGACTGGCCAATATGAACAAAAAGTTACTGATCCTGCGTCAGTAGCAAAATTTATCAAAGATTATCATGTTTGTTCACCTGACATTACGCTTGGTTTGAAAATTTCTTTGGGCTTAGGTGGAGGATATGGAAGTGAAGGCAGCGGCCTTAATCCAACGAGCTGCAATTTGCGCGACATGTATAAAAGTGCCAAAGAGCAGGGACAGGATCTGTTTGCTAATATCGTCCGCAGCGGTCGAGCGCCTGATCAAGATTATTGGAAGAATCTTGGTTTTTTGAGTTTTGACCCAGGAGCAACGGACATTGGTATTGCTTACAATATTTTTGGTAAGCAAATGGAAACAGCCAGCCTGCAAAAAGAAGCAGCAGTGAATGGACGCCTGGAAAGCAAGGGGTGGTTAGACCTTCGCCGTTTAATTGATAAAAAAGCGCTCGGCACTCCTGGATCATCAGAAGAAACACAGCAAACTGCCACAGATTTGCAAGAGCAGAATTTTGGACAAATCACGGGTGATATCTTGGTTGATGCCGGAACTTTATTTATAAATCAATTGGCATTAACTGGGTTTCAAAAGTTGATGTCGACGTTAACTCAAGACGTAGGCTCTAACTCCTCGGCCTATTCATATTTCGGACAGGGAGCTTCCGGGGGAGTTCCTGCAGCTGTTAGCCGCCGAGCAGGCACATTGCTTAAGGCGCAATTCAATGAGCAGGCAGACTATGATATTTTAGCAAAATTGACTGTTTGCCCGGATGAAAGCCACCCTGGTCCCACTGATTGCGTTATTACCCAAGAATTTAGCCGGGCCATTACAAATAACATGACGGTTGGACAGGCGATTGCTGAAGATGGCCCCTTGGATGGAGGTAAGCGGCTTGGTTTTGACGAGCGCGGAAATGATATTAGCTATAAGAATGGGTATCCATACCGGTCGCTTATTATTTTGCGCAAGTATCGCATTCTCCCGGTTGGCTGGGAAGTAGCAGCTCAGTATATTAAAGATAATCCTAGCGCTACCAAAGATATAAAACTGCAAGACTTGATTAATTGTTTCGATCCAAGCGATTCCTACGGCCCCCTTGAGGGTCCGGAGCAACATGCTAACGATTGGTGCCGCGGCCTAATCGATCCTAACTGGGTGTTAAAGATACCTAAGCAGTATTGCGGCATGCTTGGATATGGTCCGCAAATTACACAAACCGTTGTCGCTTCTTCGGGCATTGGTTATTGTACTAATACTGCCAGTGATTGTTACGGAGCGGCGCGAAAGTCTGATGCGGATTCTTGCAAAACAAATAATGTCATTTGTAGTGTTGATGATGACTGTGCGGGCTTTGCCGGATACAACAAATGCAATACAACTGTCGGTAAAGAGGTGCAGGTTACCCGCGACAATAATTATTGCGCTGATGAGCAATCGTGTATAAAAGAAAATCCTAATGGTAGCTGCGCTTATTATGGCTACTGCACGGAAGAAAAACGACGCTGGACTTTTAACCAAAATCAAGCTAATAGCTGTGAGCCGCGCAATAATACCTGTGCAAATTTTCAGGCTGAAGACGGTCGCGAAGTTTCTTATTTGCAAAATACTCTTGATTATAGCGGTTGCAACCCTAACCAAGTTGGCTGTAAGCAATATGCATTAACTGCTAGTTCCTATAATGTCACCGCACAAACTGTGCAGTGGAATCCTGCTCTAAATCAGGCTTTCTTTAATAAGAATATTATACCTTGTGATGCTGGCAGCGAAGGATGCCACCAATTCATTCGTGCTAAAGATGATTTTGGAACTAATTTGATAGCCGACGGCAGCTTTGAGCAAAGCGTTTGCGATACTTCGCAAATTAATCAAAGCGATACTTTTTTGCCTATACCAAAATCCACAGCAAAGAATATGTTTGCGCCAGAGGCTAGCGCCCAATCGGCAGATAGCTGTAATTTAACCTCGCTTACAACTTCCGGCTTGTTGCCTGCGCCTAATAATCGCTGGTACATACGGGTTGCTTCCGGAACAGTAAAAGCCGGAATCGTTAACTCCCAAGCAAATTTTGAAACTAATAGTTTGTATATTGAGGGAAACGGAGGATTATATTCTACAGATAGCGGCACGGCTTCTATTTTACCGGCTGGCTTCAGATTTGAAACTGACAGTTATTACACCTTGACGGCGACTGTATATGTTGTTGCCGGAAAAGTAAAAGCCGGTTTCGGCAATGTTACGGGTCAGTCGGCAGAATCAACGGCCATTAATCAATGGCAGCCCCTTATTATTCAAGCATATAATAGCTCGGCTGCGCCTTTGCAAGAGTTCTTTATTCAAGGTATGGACGCTTCCGCAAAATTTTATATAGATGGCATCCAATTAACAAAGGGCCGGGCGGGAAACACATACAATGAGTATCTTTCCAATAATGTAATCTATCAGAAGTTGCTTCCTCAATATTTAGAAGCAACATGTTATAAAGGAACGCGCGGAGGAGGAGAGAATGAATTCCAGCTCAAGGATGACGCCCCTGATATTTGCAAACAATTTGTCCGTAAGTGTTCGGCTTCAGAAGTTGGGTGCGAGAATTATACTTCCGTAAGCTCGGGCATAGGCGTTACGGCGAAAGTTAAAGCCAAGGATGTCTGCCCCCAAAGTTGCGTCGGATATGATACCTTTGTCCAGCAGCCTAATCAATTTAACGCACGGCAAGCAGCTTACTTTATTCCGGAGAGCGCTCAGTCATGTTCAGCGCAAGCTGTCGGCTGCACCGCTTTTACCAATCTTGACAAGCTTAGCCAGGGAGGCGAGGCGGTTGAGTATTATTCAGCGATGCGTACATGCATAAAGCCGGATGTTTCAAAGTGCGGACAGTTTTATACATGGGAAGGATCCGATGAGTCTGGATACCAGCTCAAAGTTTTCTCTCTGCAAAAGAATCAAAATTCTACATCTGAAGAGCCGGCAAGCACGATGAATGCGTCTAAGGAGAGTCAAATTTGCAATGCCACTGTCTTTAAAAAGCTCCCTTCGGAAGCGGGGTATAACTATGATTGCCGCGAGTTTTATGCTCAAGACGGGACGATTTCCTACCATCTTTATCAAAATACTATTAGCTGTTCGGAAGATTGCCATCCATACCGCCGTGAAGTCGCCTCTCAAGATACCTGCGAAGCTTCTGGCGGCACATGGGACGAACAAGGACGCTGTATCTATAATGCTATTCCTGGAGAAGGATCGGTATGCGCAGCTCAAGAAGTGGGCTGCCAGGAGTATACTGGAAACATTGCCAATAATACAAGCGACGTCTTCCCCATTTCGACTTTTGAAGGAACGAATAACGCTCTCGAGGGTTGGAATGGATCAATCAGCAATACCGCTTTAAACTTGGGAGGGCATTCAATGCAGGGCACGATATTCTCAAAAACCGTAGGCAATAAAGTTAGACAAAATCTTTCGTATACCATTTCTTTCTTAGCCAAGGCTGCCGCTGGTACTCCGGCATTGTCATCTCTTGAATTAAGAAATGCTAATAATCAAGCAGCTGCCTTCTCATCTGGAACTGTTACTATTGGGTCGGAGTGGAGGTTATACAGCTTTAACCTTTCGCAGCTTGACCATGCGGTTGATGCAACGCAGGAGAATCTGCGCATTGTTTTCACATCAAGCGTGTTTATCGATAATATAAAGCTAACCGAAGTCCCGGATCGTTATTATCTTATCAAGGATTCGTGGACAACCCCGGTGGAATGCGATCAAGATATCACCGGCGCTAGTTCGCCGCGTTATATGCTTGGCTGCAGCCAATATCAAAAAGGAGACAGCACGAATGCCAATTTGCGTAGCTTCAGTGAATTATGCCAAGACTCAGCGGCTGGCTGCGAAGCTATGATTGACACACAGAATTCTTCAAACACAGCAAACAAAAAATTAGTGGGCGATTCTAATAACAACGGCCTTTGTGAAGCCGGTGAAATTGGCTGTTTCACCGTCGGAGCTGATGCCATGATTAATGTCGTCTATGATAGGACAAAACAATGTAATTCAGAGCAAAAGGCCTGCCAGCGCGTTGGTGTCGGTAGGAGTTATGATGGTTCAACCTATTATAGCGATACATATATAAAGAACGATCCCGACCAATATGATCGCACTGTATGCGGTGTTGCCGCTCTCGGCTGCTCTAAATGGTCAACGGACGGCAATGGAGATGTTTATTTCAAAGACCCGGGCGATCAGTTTTGTGAGTGGCGCCAGGGCAAGGGAACAACTATTTTTAATTGGTATAAGAAAACCGTGAAACGTTGCGGCGGCGTTGCGAGCGGCGCGGTATGCACAAATAATAACCAATGCGCGAGCGGCAGCAGTTGTACATTATATGATCATGATGATTTATGCCCAGTGAGCTATGATAAGACTCTGGGAGAGGGGGATTCTAAGGTTAGGGTTACGCAGCCGGCGACATGGGCAGGGACTTGTGAAAGGGCCCAGTCAGGCTGTACTGAGTATGTTGATCCGCTTTCAAGTTTTAATCCTAACTTAGTTCGTAATCCCGAATATACCATTTCTACAAGTAATACTACACAGGCCGATTTTTGGGTTGCCCGAAGCGACGTGAATGGCGGACAAGCCGCTCAGCAAATAACGTTAACCCCGTATACGACCTATATCTTAAAAGGAAATACCAGATGCGCGGGAACTACCTGCACCGAAGTTGATGATGTATATATTTCTAGTTGTCAGTTAGTAAATAATTCCACGGGAACCCCTACAATTTATCAGCTATCTGAAACTGATAATACATATCGTCCGCTTCTCGAAGCAGGAGGAGAACCTCGCCGCTATTCGGATTCTATTTCAGGAAGCGATCGCAGTCTCGAATTTTATGTCAGTGCTCCCGCCGGCGTTTCTAACGTTACCTGTACCGTATGGCGTAAGAACAAAACCGTTAATAAAACAGTGCTGATACGCAAGGCAATTGTTAGCTATCAATTAGAGCAAAATCTTGATAAATCGCCCATATTAACCAGTCTTAATAAAGGACAAGTAATGTTTAACGAGCGCAGTCAAAACGGCAGCGCTAAAGCCGGCTTGCTCTTCAACGCTGATGAAACTGGCGACGGCGGCATAGATGGCGTTTCTCCAAAAAATTCTGCATCACCCAAGAACGCCAACGTTATTATCAAGGTTCAGCCTGATAGAGTTTGCTCGAAGTGGCTTGACTGCCGCAGCTATGTTGCCGATCCTAATGACCCAACCAAGCAAAAGTGTCTTGATATAGGCCTCTGCGACTCGCTGAATAGCCAGGGTAAATGCGATAATTTTATTGGATCAACAACAAAGTATAATCAGAATATTCAAAACTTAGGCGGGGACGGTTCGCAGCTGCTTAATTTGAGCGGTTACAGCAAGGTTGGCTACAAGAGAACTGCCAACGGAAAGCTAGAACTTGCAAGTACGCTTGGAGATTATTACAATAAGGTTGGCTACAAGAGAACTGCCAACGGAAAGCTAGAACTTGCAAGTACGCTTGGAGATTATTACAATCTTGGCAACATGAAACAAATCGGGGAAACAGTTGAAGTAAAAAATGGCGGTTTTGAATTTGCCAACAATGAAGATTGGATTTCTAATAATTTATCGATTTTTATTCAGCCCCAGCAGATTCAAAGCCAGGGACTAACACCTTTCCATACAACGAAAAATACAGATACCGGTTTGGACAGCGCCTTGCCGCCAGCCGGCCGAGGTTTGGCAAAATTAGTATCGGCCAGTTCCGCCGCCACAGCTATTCAAAAAAGCGCTAACGAATTGACGCTGCAAGCTGGCCGCCGCTATGTTATTTCAGCCCATATATATAACAAGAGCGGTGAGGCACAAATTAATCTAAAATATACGGGAAACCCGGGAGCGCTTACGCTTATTAAGACAACCAATGATCCTAAGGACCGATGGTTGACCAAGACTGCTGTCTTTACCGCCCCCGTGGGTAGTGCGTATTTGCTTGAATTAGCAATTCCAGTAGGCGGCGAAAGCTATTTTGATGATATTAAAATCGAGTCGGGCTTGAATTTCCGTTGTTCGGATTCATCAGCAGCTTCAGGTGACTGTAGTGATGTTAATTCTTTAATGGCGCCTTCAACCTGCCGCCTCTATCCGACGGCCGATGCCCTTTCTTGCGAACAAACGGGAGAAGATTCAATCAAGTATACGGGAACCAAGGGTTACTGCCTTGAATATGATCCTAAACAATCCGATTCTTGCCTTTTGTGGTATCCCTTGGATTCCATTGCTAGCGACCAGCAAGAAGAGGGAGCAGGCTTAAATTTGCCGGAGCATATGTACTATTGCTTGGAAACCCAGGGTATTTGCTCAGCCGTATCCGTTAATACTAATAAGTTTAGCGCTTACGGCAGCCCCTTTGAAAACGTTGCCATTGCCGCGTATTCTGAGACGGCGGATGGGGAGTTATTCTTTAATCGTCCTTCTGGCGGCGGCGGTCCGGATAGGCCTTCATATCGTTGCCAAAAAATTGTTGAAGTAAATAATGAAAAGTATTGGCGCACGCGCTTTATTGATAGTACATACACTATTTCCAATAAGGCCGCTAAGACGATTTTCTTTGTCAGTTCACAGGGCGGAACATTTAATACAAAATTCGACCTTTCGAACTGGTACGGCGCTTTTACAAATTTCGTTACATCAACTCCCGTTGATTTTGACAGGAATAGTAATGGCAACGCGGGAACGCCTTTCATTAACCAAAATGATGATAAGGTTTGTCGAGGATATGTTTCGGTAAAAGACGACCATGGAGATGATTGCAGCCAGCGGCACTTTGATTTAGGGGAATGGGATACCTGCGCTTGTTCTTCGGCTAATGATAGTAATGCGGGTTGGCCTTTCGGATTCTGTAATCCATATGACGGTAATAATTGCACTAAAGGGGAGTTTGCCTGTGGATTGAATTCTGCTGGCGATGCATGCAGGGTTGTTAAAGAGGGGAATGTATGGAAGGCGACAACTACTGACCAGGAAAGAAGCGGCGGAGATACGCATTACTCAATTTCCCGTTTTAACTGTTCAAGCCCGGCTAGCTTTACCTATACCGGCACTAAAGCGAGCGATCCGAAGAATGAATTATTGAGCAGTCTCTTTGTCCAAAGCCGCGGAGCTTATTCATACAGCAACGGCCAATATGTCGATAATCCCAGTGGAGCTTTATCAATGCCGAATCAAGCATGCGCCTATGCTGATAAAAAATGCTCTGGCGATGCAAGCAAATCTTGCTCTACTGATAGTGATTGCGTGGGCAAAGGAACTTGCTTTATGAAGCGCCCCGGAACTTATGCATATCCAAATGATTATTGCTACATTCCGCCTAAGGCGTACGGCTTTACTGTTGATGGGGCAACCGATGTTCGTACCACCAATGGCGCTCAGCAAATTACTTTCGCCTTTAGCACAAAGACTGATCCCGATCAATTGCCTTTACGCAAGATGTACATTGATTTAGGCTATAATGTCAGTGCCAGCAGCCCGGCAAATAAGATTATTTCATTTACTGATGGTAGCTATAATGACGGCAGCCGCTACATAAGAACTAATCTCGTGTATAATGAAATCGTTGACGCAAATATTAATTTGTGCGCCGGACCTAATGGAACAGTATCAGGAGTGGATTGCGGCGCAACGGCATGCTGCGTCATTAAGCCTAAGGTTATAATTGAGGATAACTGGGGTATGTGCAATGAGGCGGGATGCACAAACTCTAATGTTGGATTAAAATATAATAGTTATATTCGCGTTGATGCAAACTAGGCTAAAATAAGCGATTTTATAGTACTCCTTGACTTTTTTGTTAAAGAGTGCTATAATTAATTCAGATAAAATCACATTAAAATCATAATTTTTTAACAAAAATTCAAGGAGAATATCTTGAAAACACTAAGAACTTTTTTAGTATGCTTGTTTGCTTGTATAAGCATCTCAAGTATGAGCGTGGCTCAGCCCGCATTTATTATTTCATCAATAGGCAATGGGTATGTTGATGGAGTAGGTGATATATATTCTTTCAACTCTTCAACCTTGCTGGCAATTGGCACCCAGGGGTCCATATTTAAAACCACTAACGGCGGAGCATCGTTCTCTAAAATCGAATGCACAACCTTGGCTTTAAATTGTATGGCTTTTCGCAATGCCAACACCGGATATATAGGCGGTCAAAATGGCGTTGTTCTGAAAACAACTGATGGCGGTTCGTCATGGAGCGTTATCGGTCTTGGTTTAAGTCAATGGTCGTTTAATGGAATTAGCTTAAAGAACGATGAAGTAAATTTGTCAGGTTCCTTGGGAACAATATTCAAAAGTACCAACAACGGAGCTAACTGGATTGACCAGTCTATTTCGTTAAGTGGCAATTTCTATGGCGGCACTGCATTTATCCCAAACGGGAGAAGATTACAGGTTGCCTATTCATCTCCTTCGGCCGTATGGATATCTTCAAACGGCGGAACAACGTGGAGCGGAGAAGCATTGCCAAACAATGCTCAAGCAAGCGGCCAATACTGGCAAGATAGTCTTGTCGGTTATGTAATTGGAACACTGCCCTCAACCACAACGCGAGTTGTATGCAAAACAACTAATGGCGGAGCAAACTGGAATTCTCTGACATTGTCAGGGAATGTGTTATTAAAAGATATTAGCTTTTGCAATGCTTCCACCGGATTTATCGTTGCAGGAACACATAATCCTAGCAAAGTAGGACAAATTTACTGGACGACGAACGCCGGGGCTTCTTGGACACTGATTAAGGAGTACACTGAAACCGAGTTATACAGCGTTGCCTGTTTTGGTAGCAAAGTATATATTGGCGCAGATCCAGGAAAAATTCTCTGTGCAGATATAAGCGTTTCCATTACTCCGATTTCAACAGCAGTTCCAGAAAAATATTCTTTATCGCAAAACTTCCCAAATCCTTTTAATCCTACAACAACGATACGATTCACAATTCCTAAAGCAACACAAGGCAGCTTGATAATATATAACATGCAAGGGCAAGAGGTTAAAACAATAACTAATCAATTATTTGTAGCTGGAACATATGAACCGCAATTCAATGCAAGCGGTTTATCAAGCGGAACATATTTTTATAGACTTGAAACCGAAGGTTTCAGCCAAACGAAAAAAATGATATTAGTAAAATAATAACAAAAAAGAATACTAACACCCCCTGTCTGGTATTCTGTTCTTCCTCTCTTTCGTAGCAATATGAAGGAGAGGTTTTTGTTTTTAGGGCCTATTCGCATTACGCAGGGAGGGCTTTATTTTTCTTTTAAAATGCTATACTGTAGATACTATATTATTTATACCTTACCTATGTCAGACCGCCTTGAAGATATTATTGCCATTAGAAAGAGTAAATTGGCCGCTATTGAAGCGGTGGGCTTAAGCGCCTATCCCGACACAACGGCGCGTACCCACACCTTAGAAGAAGTTACTTCCACTTTCGATGATTTGTTGGAAAAAGAAATTGTTATTGTTGGCCGCATTCGCTCTTTGCGTTTAATGGGACAATTAGCCTTTGCGCATATTGAAGATGGCGACGGCCGTTTGCAGGTCTTTTTTCAAAAAGAATCCTTAGGAGAGGAAGCTTTTCAATTTTTTGTTAATAATTTTGATATAGGCGATTTCATTGAAGCGACAGGGGAATTGTTTAGAACAAAGACCGAGGAGAAAACTTTAAAGGCGAAAAGCGTGCGCATGCTGGCTAAATCTCTCCGGCCCTTGCCGAGCGAGCATTACAGCTTGGCCGATGAAGAAATACGTTTGCGCCAGCGCTACCTTGATATCTTATTGCACCCCGAAGTAAAAGATTTATTTATCAAGAAAGCATTATTTTGGGACGCGACCAGGGAATTCTTAAAGGGTAAGGGGTTTTTGGAAATGTACATGCCCATCTTAGAGCCTATTCCTGGTGGAGCTGAAGCCGAACCATTCATAACACATCATAACGCTTTGGATAAAGATTTCTTTTTACGCATCTCGCTGGAATTGCCCTTGAAAAAAATGCTTGTCGCTGGCTATCCTAAAGTATTTGAGATAGGCCGCGTGTTCCGCAATGAAGGAATAGATCGCGAGCATTTGCAAGATTACACCGCCATGGAATGGTATTGGGCTTATGCTAATTTTGAGATGATGATGAAATTCGTCCAAGAGATGTATCAGTATACGATTATGAAAACCTTTGGGACTTTGCAATTAAATTACCAAGGCGAAGTGATTGATTGGAGTGGCAATTGGCCAAAGCTAGATTATTTTGAATTATTTAAAGAGCATACCGGCATAGATTTGAATAGCGCGACTGAAGAGGAATTGCGGGCGTATGCGTTGAATAAACACATTGCTGTTGAAGCGAGCGCAGGCAAAGGGCGTATTATTGATTTAATTTTCAAAAAGAAGATTCGCGCCTTGCCTGAAGTTTCAATGCAGCCTCATTTCTTAATTAATCAGCCAATTGAAATAGAGCCTTTGGCAAAAAAAGACAGTAAAAATCCGCGCGTGGTTCAGCGCATGCAGATTCTCGCCTGCGGTTCGGAAATGGGCAAGGGGTTTGCTGAATTAAATGATCCCATAGACCAGGCCTCTCGTTTTGCTGAGCAAATGAAATTACGCGAAAAGGGAGATAAGGAAGCGCAGATGCTTGATACCGATTTTCTTGAAGCGTTGGAATACGGTATGCCGCCGGCCGCGGGCTTCGGCTTTAGTGAAAGGAATTTTGCCATTTTTAATGATAAATCGGTGCGAGAGACTGTCGTATTCCCGCCCATGAAAGACGCGGCATGAAAAAAAAATTACGTGTTGGAGTAATAGGAGGAGGTTCTTCCAGTGAGCGGGAGGTTTCGCTGCTTGGCAGCCGCGTTGTCGCGGCTGCTTTGCCTAAGACGAAATACGCCGTAGCGCTTATTGATGTGGGAAAGGATAGCGATGCATTGTATAAAAAAATCAAGTCTATTGATGTTGCTTTTTTAGTAATGCATGGCCGCGATGCCGAGGATGGGCGCATACAGGGTTTTTTAGAAATGCTTGGCATCCCTTATACCGGTTCGGGAATAGCCGCGAGCGCCTTAGCTTTTGATAAGGCTCGTACTCAAGCGCTTGTGAGCATGGCCGGAGTCCGTATTCCCAAATCAATTAGTATTTCCAAAAAAGAATCCCTTGATTTTTTGAAGCTAAAGCGCAAGATACGAAAAATATTTTCGTATCCAATTGTTGTTAAGCCTAATGCTTCGGGATCAAGCATAGGGGTAAGTATAGTCAAAAATGAGACTGATCTCTTAAAAGCCTTAGCCGCTTCTTTTAAAGAAAGCGAAGATATTTTGCTAGAACAATATATTGCTGGACGGGAATTTTCTTGCGCCGTTATGGGCAATAGCGGACAAACTAATATTGAGGCCTTGCCGCCTATAGAAATTATTAGCGAGGGCAGCGAGTTTTTTGATTATAAGGCTAAATATTTCTCTAAGACGACTCAGGAAATATGCCCAGCCCCTGCTACAAAAAAACTTACGGCTCTTATCAAAGAAACAAGCGTATGCGTCCATGAATTATTAGGATGTGATGGATTAACTCGATCTGATTTCATGCTTGATAGCCGCAATAATCTTTATTTTTTAGAAATTAATACTATTCCCGGGCAAACTGAAGCGAGCCTGGCTCCAAAAGCAGCTCGCGCGCATGGTTTGACTTTTGCGGCATTTTTGGAAAAACAAATTATCTTAGCCATAAAAAAGCACAATCCTCAGAAAATAAGATAAGTCCTAAAAAGGCTTGGTATCAAAGGATATATTATGGTATAATAAAGATAGAATATGCATGTAATGAGTCTATGAACCAAGCTCAGAACGCTCCTTTAGATTTAGGGCCTGTTCTCCGGGGCCGAGACCAAGAAATGATGGCGAGCCAGCAGCTTAAAGCCAAACAATTTGCGGACGACCAAGCCGCAAAGCAAGAGGCTTTTCACCAGGCGCATACTGATGCCTTGGAAATGAGCCGTCTTTCGAGCGGGCGTGCTTCCTTCAAAGATAAAATGAAGGCAACCATGGGTGCTATTAAAAATAACGCCCAAGGACTGGGCAGCGCTCTTTCCAAGGGTGATGAAAATCGAAAAGGCCAAAGTGCAACTAAACGTTTTGGCGATATTGGGGACAGTTTGCGCCAAGCCAAAATGCAAGAAATGCTTAGTCGTGGACGAGGCGGGGTTAAGGAAGCTATTAAGGCCGAAGCTGCTTCAATGGTTAAGCAAGGTACGACGGAATTATTGGAAGCATCCTGGAAGAATTTAATCGATAGCTATGGTTTGACTCTATTGTGGATCAACGCTCATGTGTTTCTCCGCCATGGCCTTCCAAACGGCAAAGATTATTTTTGCGCCCTAGGAGAGGAATGGATGCCCAAGGGTTCGGGATTAAAAGGCGGAGGAGGCAGCGGTGGAATGGGCGGAGCGAGCGTACCGATTTTTGGCATGCCAGGCAAGGGTTTTGGCATTCTTGAAATTATTGCCTTGGCTATTTTAGACGGCATCGTCATCGCGGCAATGATTGTTAATCTTTCTTTCTACGCATTCATGATTTTTATTATTGTTTTCCCTATAGACGCTGCTTGGGAGTTAGGCATGGAGGGAGTAACACAAGTTATTAGAACCCTTTTTCAAATTTAGTGTTTTATGAAGAAATCCCGTTTATCAGTAGTGCTTACCTCTTTGCTTTTACTAGGGCTTTGTTTAATGCCCTCTGCGGTTCATGCTATTAATATGGGCGAAGCGCTGGCTTCTATTTTAGGAGGCCTAGTGGGCATCATGGTTTGGATTGGTGGTAATCTACTGATCGGAATCATCTTTTTAGTTGTATGGGTTGCGCAATATAACGATTTTATTACTTCACCGGCCGTAACAATGGGCTGGGTAATCATCCGAGATATTTGCAATATGTTCTTTATTGTCATATTGCTCATTATCGCCTTTGCAACCGTTTTAAATATTGAAAAATATTCTTGGAAGCATCTTCTGCCTAAGCTATTAATCATGGCCGTTTTGATTAATTTTTCCAAATTAATTTGCGGTGTCTTAATTGATTTTGCCCAGGTCGTTATGTTGACCTTTGTTAACGGCTTTCGCGATATCGCTGCTGGTAACTTTGCCGAAATGGCGGGCATTCATGGGTTGTTAAATGTTCCTTCTAACAATGAAAGCGTGTCTTTCTTATCAGTTGCCGGGACATATATTTTAGCGCTATTGTATATTATTTTTTCTGTTATTATCATGGGCGTTGTGCTCTGCGTTTTAGTTATCCGCATGATAATGCTGTGGATTTTAGTTGTCCTCTCTCCTTTTGCATATTTGCTAGAAACAACTCCTTCAACAAAAGCATACGCCGGGAAGTGGTGGAGTTATTTTGCCAGCAATTTAGTTTCCGGTCCCTTACTGGCTTTCTTTATTTGGCTGTCTTTTGCGGCAACGCAAAGCACTGCGAGCGGAGCCTTGCAGGGTTTTGAAAATAATCGTCCGGACGGCGGCGCGGAAGAGGGACGTGTATCGCAGCTGGCGGAGCAACGCGCTGGGTTGGCGTCGGCCGGTACGCCGGAAGGCATGCTTAAATTCGTTATTTCTATGGGCTTGCTTATTGGCGGCTTGATGATGACAAAGGAAATCGGCGGCGCGGCCGGTGCTATCGCCGGCAAAGGCTTGGGCGCGATGAGCGGAACGGCCAAGAAGCTTACCGGATATAATGCTGTCACAGGACGCGTGGCCGCTTTCAATAAAAAGCGCGACGCCGCCCGTACGGAAAAGTACTCAGCTTTCGGCGAGAAGATGTATGGCCAATCCTTGCGAGCTAAAGGAGCTATTAAGGGAGGCGCTGCCGCCGCCTGGGCCGCAACTAAAACCGGCTTGGGCGCAGTGAGATCTGGTGCGGCGCAAGGTACTCGGAGTATGGTTGGCCCCTATGGAGGGCTAACGTTGGCTGCTCAAGCGGGCATTCCTGGTTTTAACTTGCTAGCCAAGGCAATGGATAAATTGGCCGCTACTCTTGAAAAAGATAAAACCGGAAAAGAGTCAAAGGAAGACAAAATTAAGAAAAAGGCTGAGGCAAAAGATCAGCATGATAGATTATTGGGAGCGTATGCTACCGGAACCTATACAGATAAGTTTGATAATAAGTTTACTAAGCCTCAAGAATTGTCTAATGGCGTAACGGTATATACTGAGCCCCTTAAGGATGATAAGGGGATCGAATATGCCCATCTTATTGCTACTGATGAACGCCGCGTTCAATTAGACAATAATGGTAATGAAATGAAAGATGAGAAAGGAAAAACTATTTATCAGGACGCACTCTTAGAAAAAACGGAACGCAAAGATGAGAATGGCGATATTGTTAAAGATAAGAAAGGGAATATTATTTACGATGAGAAAATTGTATATCGCAATAAAATGCTTGATGGGGAGGGGAAAATTGCAAAAGATAAGGATGGGAGAATTGTATACGAACAAAGACAGAAACCCAAACTTAATGATAGCGGAACGCCCATGGTGTCGCGATTTGACCCTGATAAGCCGTTAATGGAAGCGATTCCGGATGAAAGAGTTGACGTTAATCAGCACGCGATTAAAAAAATGGGCAAGCTCGAATATAGTGTTGATAGTGCTTGGACAAAATCAATGGTAACGGCTAAAGCTTTCAATAATCAGAAAGAAGAAAAGAAAGTCACAGAGGAAAGCAAGAAAATGGCTGATGCTGGTATGAGCGAGGCGCAGCTATTGGGAGTATTGCAAAACGCTTCAATGTCTGACCATAAGCGCATGGGAGCTGCTATTGAGTTGGCTATTAAGCAGGGCTTCAAAGGAAAAGATGCAAGACAGCAAGTTGACATGGCGAAAAGCTTGTTTAAGGGGCATGACAATAATCTTCTTACAAAGAAGTTTAACGACGAGGTTGATAAGAAACAAGCTTACTTAAATTACGATGTTTCAACTGATGAAGGTGAGAGGAAGATGATGAAACGTTTTCAGGGGGGCAAAATGGAAGTCCAATCTGATGAGGCGTATAAGGATCCAAACTTTATTCGCGCATTAGCGCACAACCTTACTGCTGATGAGTTTAAGAATACAATGAAAAAGGTTAGTGCTTATTCCAGTAAACATAATGACAGTAGTAAGGAAGGATATAGGGCGTTCCTTGATGAGCAAAAGCCTGTCTTTAAGAAAGATGGTACCCTTGATGATTCAAGAAAAGTCTTTAAAGATATAACTAAAGACTTACGAGACGTGGGCCGCGGTTCAAGCGTAACAACGGAAAATATTGGTAAAGTTTTGGAATCAGCTATTGGCTCAATGTCAGCTACGGAAATTGGGAAACTTGATATCAAGAGTTTTAAAGGAGATGCTAAGATTCTGGGTTCCCAAGCCAAGGCGGACACATATACTACAGAGCTCGAGAGTATTTTGTCTAAGATGAAGAGGAGCGAACGAAAAAAGATTTTGGGCAATCGTGATCCCAATAAGGAAACATCAGAGGCTCTAAAGGTTATCT
>CALMNI010000062.1 GCA_937868555.1 uncultured bacterium
TCTTGTTTCCTGAAAGAGTTCAGTTCTAATTATTAATTAACTTATAAAGCCGGTAATTCGGAAGGCAGGGGCGTCCGCAGAAAAGCCGCGAATTATGGTCGCGGCTTTTCTAAAATACTTAGAAAATAGGCTAATTTTAAGATACTTGACTTATTTACCAATATATGGTAATATATAGGTATCTTTCCAATAATGGCAAAGATCCCACGACTTCGGGCAGGAGTCACATTGCTTTCGGGCTTATAGCTTGAAAGAAGGAGAAATTTAAAAATGAAATATCCAGGAATCACATTGGGCAAGATAGAAGCCCTAATCAACTGTTTAAATGGCATGGAAGTCGTTGACAAGCTGTGCAGCGGCGAATTAACAGTCAGTTTCAAGGGATCAGCTTTGGAAATCATCGAAGCCCTCAAGAAGCTGTTCGATAAGAACGGCAGAAGAATCCCTGAGAACCTTAAAGCCGCGGTCTGCGACCCGAATTCAGGGTATTTCCTGAAACAGCCAGCCATTGATTATGCAAGAAGCTTTTCGAAAGGATTTGAAGGAACCGGCCTTGCTGCTAACATGTCAGCATCTGATTTCGAAGAAACCGCGAAACAACTCATTGAAGAGCTTAAAGCGGATGAGCGCACGAAGAATCTCTTAAAGGGAGTCTATCTGCCAATCATCATTCCTCAAACGGAAATTGCTGACCTGGGCGAAGCCGTGGAAGAATTCGTCGGCATGGCTGAAAAGTCATACCGCAAGGAATTCAAGAAGCGCAACTTTACCAATCATCGCAAGAACGACTTAAAAGGAAAAGTTACCGTTGTTGCAGGAAGCCGCTATGAAAAGCTTATAGAAAAGATGCAGAAGGAATCGGTTGTCGGAATCTATTTCCCAAATCCGTTGCAGGGCTTTTCAGTCGATGCTCAGCGCGAGCAAATGGCTGCCTTGCCCGAAGGGTTCAGCTTATCGGGTCCGATAGACACTGCAATGGGCTTTGCGATGTATCCTGAACTCTTAGGCAAGGATGCAACTACTCCGGTTTATGACTGCTCAGCCGTACAGTGGCAGTCGTCCGGGTATTCGCTCAACTTCGGCGCCGACGACGACGATGCGGACTTCGGCAGCGGGTCGAACCTGTCCGATGCCGACGACTACTGCTCCGGCGGTCTGCTGTTCGTCAAGGGGTAGTGTTGCTCTTGGTCTTTATATTTTGTACTTTGAATGTATTTGGATTTTTATCTTTGGATTGTATGTAAGATGCATGTTTACGCAAGTGAACATGCATCTTTTTCTTTTTAATCTTTTCCCGTATACTGAGAATGAAAGTAGGCTCATGCCCGCCCGTTCAAGGATCGGCGGCGCCGAAATCTTGAAAGCGCAGCCGTATCAGAATCGCGCCGGGCTATATTGGACGGCGCGAGCGCATACCGCGTTTTTAGACACTACTTGCCTTTCTCTAGATCCAGCGAGGGATCGGATAAAATTCAGGAAAATGTCCGCAAGGTCATGCTCCGGTGGGTACGGAAGGAGGAAGGCATATTTTTTGGCAGTCGTCCGAGTATTCGCTCAACTTCAACGCCAACGACGACAATGCGAACTTCGACAACAGGTCGAACCTGTCCAATGCCAACGACAACTACTCCGGCGGTCTGCTGTTCGTCAAGGTTGTGTCTAAAAAAGAGTCCCGTTACCGGGACTCTTTTGCTACGCGGCCAGCGATTTTTTCCAGCCGCCGAGCATGCGTCCGATCTCCTGTACCATCTCCTGGAGGTGGACGTACTTCTTGAGATCTAGGATCTTCAGCTCGTGCGCCATCCGGATGAAGAGTTTGAGCGCGTCGAACTTTACGTTGGCCTGCTGGATGTTCGCGAGCTTTTCCGCTTTCGGGACGCTGCTCGCCATGATGACCAGCTCAAGCGTTTCAAGCAGATAGGCTTCGCATTTCGTCCCGATCATGTGCTTGTCCTTTTTCGGGAACAGGGAGAGGTATTGATAGAATACTTTGTAGAGGTCGAATAATTTCTTAATAATCGGTATATCGCTCGTATGGATCATCGTGGTCATAAGTATGAGGAAATAGTTAGCATTAGTAATCTGTTTTCCTGCTGGCAGGAATTCCGCAAGAACAAGGCGGTCAGGGAGGATATCATGGAATTCGAGCGAAATCTCGAGGACAACGTCTTCCGCCTGCATGAAGACTTGATAGCGGAACGGTACGAGCACGAGCCGTATTACAAATTCCATATCTACGATCCCAAGCACCGGATCATCAGCAAGGCGACGGTGCGGGACCGCCTGGCGCACCATATGATATTCAATGAATTGTACGAGGTGTTCGATCAGTCCTTCATTTACCATTCGTACGCTTCCCGGCTGGGCAAAGGCTCTCATCTCGGCGTGGCCAATGTCGCGCGGGCGCTGAGAAAATCAAGCCTGAATAATGCGCGGACGGTCTATGCCCTGAAATGCGATATCAGGAAGTTCTTCGACAGCGTCGATCACAGGAAGCTCGAGCAGATAATACAGAAAAAGATTAGCGACCATAGATTCGCTCGTTTGATTAGCAAGATTATCGGCAGTTTCTCTAAAACTGTGGATAACTTTGCGCAGAGAGAGAGAGAGAGAGAGAGTTGGCTGAGCCCTTAAAAGGCTTGCCGATCGGCAACGTAACTTCGCAAATTTTTTCAAACATATATTTGAACGAGTTAGATCAGTTCGTGAAGCACGGCCTGAGGGAAAAACATTATTTCAGGTACGCGGATGACTTCTTAATTATACACGAGGACAAGAAGCATCTTGAAATGATTCTTGAAAGGATAGCCATTTTCTTAAGCAGCGCGTTGCGGCTCGAGCTTCATCCGCGCAAGGTAGAGATCAGAAAATACGGGCAAGGGATAGATTTTCTCGGATACGTGATCCTGCCGCATCATATCGTTTTGCGGACGAAAACCAAAAAGAGGATGTTGGGTAAGCTTCTAGAAAAACAGGAGCTGCGCTCCCAGGGCCGACTGGAGGACTTCTCGTATAACCAGAGCCTCCAGTCGTACCTTGGAATGATATATCACAGCGATGGCTACGACCTGCAAACGCTGATAAAAAACAATTTCACTATCATCGGGCAATAATCTTTTCGCCCTCTCAAGTGCGCCCGTCTCTCCGGCTAAAGGACTATGATCCTGAACGAGTGAGGCGGGTCTGTCTGCACGCTCAAGACGAGGTTCGAGAAGGCATCTGCAAGATCGTCATGCTTCTCGACCCCGAAATGAACGATTTGCTGTATCAGCTCTTCCGCTCCTTTTCTCGGAAAGAGCACTTTGCTGGTCTTGATCAGATTGGCCGTGAGCACAAGGCGCGTCCGCTTGTCCTGCATTCCAAGCTTCACGGATTTGACATCGTAGAGCCCTTCGCTTTTCAATTGCTGGGGAAGAGCCCGCTGGTAGGCGACATCTTCGATGAAGAAGGTGGGATGCCAGCCATCTTTGATATGCATCTTGTTCACTTCCTTGCACATTTCGACGGTTTCCGGGAATGTCATGCGGCGATTAATAATATTAGGCAGGATGTAAATCTTAGCGCCTACTTCTCCATGTATCAGCGCCGATACGAAAGCGGTGTAGTCGGCCGTATCGCTTTGGCTTATGGCGAGATCGACGCTCACGCGGATGCTTTTGTGCCGAGGATAATTAAAGGCATCCAGCTCGCTATCATCAGGCAGCTCGTCGTAGTAATGGATCCATTCGCGGTGGATGGCCTGGTCTTCGGCTGGGACTATCTGGAGAAGGTATTCGCGCTGCCAGGCGTATTCGTTTCCGGCTTTGCGTTTTTCTTTTTCAATATCATCCATGGTCGGATACTTTCCGGGCCATAATATCGAGCCTCCAGCTACCAGAGGGTACTCCTTGAACACGCCGTCGATTTTCTTTTTCTCGACGTCTTCCTTGATCCGCATAAGGAGCGAGTCTTCGTGCAGAAGGTTGCCAACTATGACGATCCTGGTATTGCGGTCTCCGGTAGGAATGACTTCGCCGGTAAACCACTGGTACGTTTTATTGCGCCCTTCGCGCGTCTTGGTCGAGGCGATGTCCTCGACGTCGTCGCCGATGATGAGATCGGGGCGGTGCTGGTTATGGCGCAGTCCGCGGATGCTCTGGTCGGTTGAGGCGGCGGTGATGCGCGCTCCGCTTTGCGTGAAGACGATGGAGGCCGAACCCCACTCGTTCGAGTCTTCCTTGAATGGACCGAGGTCGCGCTTAAGAATGGGATTGTTTTCCAGTTCTCGGCGCAGGTTCATCATATGCTGCTTCGCCTGGACCTGCGTCTGGCAGAGTATGAGGACGTATTTCTTCTGAGGCTTGCCGAGGATCGACCATAGCGGGTATGACGTCGTGATGATCGTTGATTTCGCAGAACCTCGGAAGGCAACGACGAAGAAGTTCTCATCGGCTTCGCTTTCCGTCAGGTCGAACATTTCCTTATGGAACTGCGCGGTCGCGTACTTAACGTAATGCGCGAAATAGAAATGGAAGAAGTACCAATGGCTTTGCCTAGTTATCGCCACTCGGACTTGCTTGTCCTTGATCATCTGATCCATGAGCTCCTGGGTTATTATTTCCTTCATATTGTTCTTGATTAGAATTTGTAAGTTCGGCCGGATTTAATGCCGCCAGCCGGAGGGCTTCCCTGACAACCGCTTCCTGTTCAGGTGTCAGAGTCTCGTCTTCGATCGAATGCTCGATCTTTAGCTTGTTCGCGTAGCCCGGGTGATGGTTGCGAAGCCAGTACATGATCGCTGGAAGATTGCGATCTTTAACCGCGCCTATCAACTGGCTCTCCGCAAGATCGTTGACGAGCTTATGGCCGTCGAGGATCGCTTCCTCGGCCTGCTTGGCGAATTCCTTGTCGTCCTCTTTCCAGCGGTAGTACGTCATTCGGGATATCCCGGCTTTTTGGCAGGCTGCCTCGACGATGGGCGTTTTGCGAAGCTGTTCGATGACGAGCTTTCTTGTCGCTTCATTCTTCTTCATAGTATTTTCGCCTTAAGGCCGGTCAGCTTTTCCCACTGCCTGATCGACGTCAGGCAGTACTCGGGATCGATCTCGCAGGCAAAGCATCGCCGCTTGGTTTGCTCGCAAGCGAGTAGCGCGGTACCTGATCCCAAGAAGCCGTCGTACACTGTCTCTCCTATCTCCGACGAATTGAGGATGAGACGGCGGATCAGCCCGACCGGCTTAGTGGTCGGATGCAATTTGCTTTTCGACGGCCGGGGATAGAATAGTACGGACTTATCCTTCGATCTGCGATACTTATGCGTACCTTTCCAGCCGTAGGCAATCAGCTCGTGCTGCGGCGCATAGTCGAGCCGCCCGACCACGCTTTGCGACTTTATCCAGATCAGTAGCTGCGCTACCTTGAAACCCGCGTCTATCATTCCGTCCCTAAGCGGCCAGACCATCTTATCGGCGTTGAAGATATAGCAGCTGTTTTTCTGCGCAAGAAAAGGCGAAACTACACCCAGCCACTCTCGGTTGAAGGCGCGATACTCTTCATCGGTCTGCAGCTGGTCGTTCGCTATTTCTTTATCTTTGGCGAGCGTCTTGAAGCTGCGTTTCGACTCGACTACAGCAACGCCGTACGGAACGTCCGCGCAGATAAGATTTATCTTTTCCTTGTCGATAAGCCGCGCAATAAGCTTCTTGTCGCGACAGTCTCCGCAGGCAAGCCGATGCTCGCCGAGCTGCCAGATGGTACCAGTCTTAATTGAGTTTCTTGGCTTTGAGGCCGGTGAGTTTTTCATATCGGTTTATCGCTAATTGAACGAATATCGGTTCGCGCTCGACTAAATACGCTGACCGCTTTAATTGCTCGCACGCAACCATAAGACTGGCAGAGCCGGAAAACAGGTCAAGAACAATATCGCCGGGTTTGGTGCAGCGGCGCAATGGGCGTTCGTGGATAGAGGGCGGTTTTTCCGTCGGGTGCTGGTAGTCCGCGCCATTGATCCGTTTGGCGAGCCAGATGTCAAATAGGTCGTAGATGTCGTCAATCGTTTTGTTGCCGCTGCCGATTTCAGGGTTCAGCACCTCTGAGAAGTTGAAAGCTCTGTCCGATAGGTACGGCTTTCCGACCGTTCCGTACAGTACGGGCTCGTACTGGCGGTTAAAGCCTACATTGGGCGTTGGTGTGCTGTTATTCTTAATCCATAGGCAGGTGCGTTTATATGCGATGCCCAACTCTTTATAGATACCTTGCAGCATCCAGGCGTATCGTGTATCGTGATATACGAACACATGAGCGTCTTTCGTGCATACGGACAAGCCGTTGCCGATCGCCGCTTTCAGAAACGCTTCATACTCCTTGTCCGACTTGGAATCGTCCACGGTCCCTCCATATGAGCCCTTGCCTCCGATTCCGTGGTTATAGGAAAGACCTATATTAAATGGAGGGTCAAAAATTAGAGTTGTCGCGCGATCTCCTTTCATAAGTTTCTTGACCGACGCCGGATCGGTACTGTCGGCGCAGAGAATTTTGTGTTTTCCCAGCTGGTATAAATCACCTAGCCTAACGTTCGTCTTTTTGATTTTCTTCAATTCATCTTCCGGCCGGAATTCGTCGTCTTCGACGGATACGTCGTCGAAGATCAGGGCGAGATCGCCATCTTCGAATCCGCTGGCGAGGATCGTATCGATATCGAAGTTATCGGCCAGCTTCTGCCAGTCGAATTCGCCGCTGATTCGGTTGCTCGACAAGAGATATCGGTCGTATTCTTTTTTTGTCAGTTTGCGATTAGGAACCCGAACCGATATGACAGCGTCGGCCGGACCAATGAGCTTAAGCGCTACCAAGCGCTGGTGGCCGGCAATGACTTTGTTATCCCGGTCGACAACGGGAAGCTCAACCACACCGAAGTCGAGGAGGCTTTTCTTGAGCGCTGCCATTTGGCGGTCGCTCATCACCCTGGGATTCAGGGCATTGGGCACGAGATCGGAGATTTTCCGAGATTCTGTGCGCCATGATAATGCATGTTTTTTCATAAAACGCATTAATGAATTAGGGGAGGATATACCCTCCTATTAGTAGCTGCTGATATTTCATCGCAAATAAAAAAATCCCTAAGATAAGGGATTATATATTAGAGGATATGTAAAATTGCCCGCTGAAATCTCAGCGGCACCTATGTCGCGCTATTCGTATTGATCTTCGGCGCGTATATCTTCTCTTGCTGCGTATAGTTGACCTCCTGAGCTATGCAGCTCTCCCGTTCCACGTAATATGGGCACGGGCTTGAGGGCAAATTTCACTTTATAGCCATAGGCGGAATCGTAGGGATGGAATGGGTCTTCTTTTAGGCCAAAAATTTCCGACAGCTTTTTAGCTAAAGCGCTTTTTGTTTTCAGGAAGGCGTTTCTCTTTACTTTTAACTGAGCCGCTAACAAGTCAGTAGAAGTAACAAGCTTAAATTCTTTGTGATTAAGAGCTATGGCAAGCTGAGTTAATAGCTTCCATTGATTGTCGGGAATTTTGTCGGCGGTATTTTTTCGACAAAATCCTAAACTTTCGTAGTCATACTTGCCAATAAGCTCGTTTTTAAGATGAATGGTTACGGTATAATTATCAACAAAAGCAATTGATAAATCCTCAAACCGGCTGTTTTGCGGAAGGGGAATAAGTGGTTCCCTTTCCTCTTGCAGGCGGCGTCTTTCGGGAATAACTCCTTCTTGTCGTAGCTTCTGAATAACTATATCGGCTATCTCATCCCGGCTAGCCGGGGCGGTATGATAAGGGATTGGCGAGGGTAATATGGCTATCGGTTCGGGGCGCGCTGCTTCTGCAATCATTCGTGCATGCGCGACCTCAGCTTTGGCGAATTTTTCAAGAGTAGGGCTAATCAGCTCCATAGCCTTAATCTGAATAGGCATGAAATCAAGCTTTAAATCAGCCCACTGCTTGAGCATGGGAGCTGTCTGTCTGGCGATTTCCTCTGCCAGCTTGCTGGCCGCCTCTAAGGTCGGCCTCATCTGTTCGGCTGCTTCGGCGACCCTGCGAGCTAATTCCGAAAATTCTTCCCTCATGGGCCAGTCTGCAGATTGCAGTAGCTTATTAACGTTATTCATGCCCTCAACATAGCATACAAGCTTTTACAAGGCAATATAGTAAAAACAAAGTATTGCAATATATTGTTGGACATGGTAATATACAAGGGTATGGCTAGAAACAAAGTACAAGGGTGGGAATCCTTGCATCCAAACCAGCAGAAGCTCTATCAGTATTTGTCTGATAACGCCCATGATGACCAAGTTACGCTGGCCGACATGTCGTCCGTATTGGATACGACTTCACTGAATACCGTGGTTCATCATATCAGACAGCTTGAAAAAAAGGGCTATATACGCCGCAAGGGAACCGGAAATCAGTTTGAAGTCTTGTCGGCACCCGTACAGGATATCGTCTATCTTAACTTATATGGAATGGCTGGCTGCAGCCCAGATGGATTTTTTAACGATGATAATGTCGTTGATAGGATACCTTTCCCAGCTAAGCGAATGAGCGTGCCAGCCGACTCTTTTCTTGTCGAGGCAAGAAATGACTCCATGGAACCCTTGATTCATGACAGAGATTTGGTTCTTGTAGACAAAGGACCCGTTGAGAATGGATCAATCGTGGTAGTTGTCCATAAAGACGGAGCCAAGATAAAAAAAATATTCAAAGACAAGAAGCATATGATTCTACAGTCTCTCAATCAAAAATATGATCCCGATATAGTTGAAGCTGATGATATTCGCATTGTCGGCTCTGTTCGGGGCGTAATTAGGAATTTTCCTATGAAGGTTTAAAAATCAGAAAGGGCCGCCAATCCGGCGGCCCTTTCGGGCGTTTAAATTTAAGAAAAAGGGTCTCTTTCTCAGACATTACCTTTTAGGTCGATTCTTAAAGAAGCTGGAGAACGATATACTGAAACCCTCATCAGTTTTAGATTATCATATCTGACGCCCCCTTGGCAACAATGTGCAAAAAAAACATTATGTCCAATTCCAAAACGTTTCCGCTAGGTCGGGATTCTGAGAATGGCCGCTTTACTCCGGTAAAAGAGGCTAAGCAGCATCCTAAGGACCATGAAGTGGAACGGATCCCGAAACGGGGTTACGGAGACACCAAGAAGTAGCATAAGCGCTACTTAGAGAAAGCAAAGCGCAAGGGCAGGAGCCGGGAAAGCGGCTCCTGCCCTTGCGCCCTGAGAATAGGCTATTAGGATTGTGACACTTGTAATGCAGAAAATTTGTAACATTTGTAACATTTTTAATTATCAACATGTATGGCTGGTAAAAAACTCACCAAGTTTACCTTGGAGCTGAACGAAAAAAAGGAACGGTGGGAACTCCGAAACGACAAAACCGACAAACTGGTTAAGTCGTTTGATACGAAAGGAGAAGCAACTTCCGGCGGAGTTCTTCGTAAGGCGGTCGGAAAAGATGGCGGATCCGTTAAGATCCAGAAGGAGAATGGCCGGATTCAAGAAGAGCGCACCTACCCAAAGTCCGCAGACCCCAAGCAATCGCCAGGTTGATCGTTATTCGCCTGATTTGCGATTAGAGCCGTAGACCCGAAGGCCTCGGCAGCCGCTGGGGAAGGATCTCAAAATTCCTTTTGAAAGGCGCTGAAATTTGGTACTAGACCGGTGCGCCCCGCAGTTAGCATTTTTTATCGGACGACCCGAACGCCCTAGGAAATGCAAAAAAAGACCGAGTCTTGTGCCCGGTCTTTTTTTGTTACTTAATTACTAACTATTAAAGGCTACAGAAAACCCGTACATTCCCATACTGCACAATGCCTCTAAGGTTGTTCCCGCAACTTGTGCAGGCACTTCAATATCAGTCGTGCCGGTCGGTGGGAGATTCTTACTGTAGTTAAGAGTCGGGATCCGCAAGGCAGATGAGCAGTCAAAAGTTGCGCTCGTTTGTATACGTAGAATTGTCGGCACATTCGCCTTAGCAGTAGTCATGCTCGGAGCATATCCGCCTTTCGCGCTCACTTCTATGATTTGCTTTCCGTCCTCGTTCTTAACATTATTAGCCGATGCTTCGGTCTTGTTCGGAGTAGCATGACTTCCTGAACAGCCACCTACCGAAGTATTGGAACATGTTGCATATGAAACGCTTTGAGAAGCGGGCTTGCTATCGATATTGACTACGATAAGGATAGCTGCGATCGCAGCTATTCCTGCCACGGCGGAAATGATATTTTTCTTGGTCATACTATAAGTATATTAGAAATTAAATACATGGGGCAAGGCCCCAATAGCAACGAGGCTCGAATAGAGGTTAAATAGCCCGAAGACTATCACGATCAAGCCGGCTGTTTTAAAGAAGATTCCCGCTCTCAGGCTTTTGCCAATCGTAAGCGAGCTGAAGCTGACAAGGGCAAGAACGGGCAAGGTGCCGAGCGCGAAGGCAAGCATCGTCAGTCCGCCCGAAAGAAAGCTCCCCGTTGAAAGCGAATAGATCTGCATGGACTGCGTAAAACCACAGGGCAGGAAGAATGTAATAATTCCGAGAAGAGCCGGTGTCAGCGTATGATTGAATTTCGTAACATTCAAAGCTTTATGCGAAAGAAATTTCGGCATTGTTGGCGTAAGGAGCTTTGTCCATGGGAAGATATCTAATAAGTTGAGTCCGAGCAGTATCATGACTGATCCGATTAAGACGCTAAGAACAAACATGCCAGTCACCCCCAAAGCGAAACTCGAACCGATCGCTCCAATTACGCCGCCGAGAACAAAGAAGCTAATAATCCGTCCGACATGAAATAGCAACTGTGGCTTTACTTTGTCGCCAGTTTGCGCGAATGTAGCCGACATCGATAATACCAATCCGCCTACGACTGCCATGCACGTGGACAAGGAAGCAATAATGCCAACAAAGAATGCGGTGCCGTATGTTACCTTATCGCTCGTAATAAGATTCACGATACCGAGCTTTTGCAAAAGGATAAACAAAGCGATGAAGCCAAGGGCGATCGGTACGGCAATCTTAAAGTCTTTCCAATTAACAGAGGTTACGGGTTTGCTAGTTACGACAGTATAGCCATGAGGCTGCAGCGTCTGGCTCAATTGCTCGGCGATTGTTTCGGGGGAATCGGTATCAAACCTGCCTGTAACTTCAACGGAGCATGTTGCCAGAGTTGCCTTAGCTTTCTCTATCTGAGGCAAGTCCTGTAATTCGCTTTCAGTAAGAAGTACGCAAGCTGGGCAGTGCATGCCTTTGACATGGAATGAGTATGTTTTTGTTTCACGCATATTATAGTTTGGCGTTCTTAAGCCTCAGAGAATTAACCACTACGGTAATGCTTTCAAAGGCCATAAGCGCACCGGCAACCGCCGGACTGAGCGTCCAACCGTAGAATGGGAACAGGATACCGGCGGCAATCGGAATGCCAATGGAATTATAGCCAAACGACCAAATAAGATTCTGCCAGATCGTTCGGTTGGTCTTGCGGGCCAGATTAAGCGCTTCGGCAACTTTGCCGATATCGCCGTTAAGAAGGACGATATCCGAACTCTCAATCGCAATATCAGAGCCGTTGCTCATGGAAATGGCCACATCCGCTTGGGCAAGAGCCGGAGAATCATTAACGCCGTCGCCGATCATCGCAACTTTTAAGCCTTCTTTCTGCAAGTCAGAGATAATCTTCAGCTTGTCCGCAGGCTGCACATCGCTAAAGACTTCGCTGATGCCAAGCTTGTGGGCGACTTTTTCACTTGTCTTCTTATTATCGCCGGTCGCCATGATCATTCGCAAGTTCAATTTTTTGAGCTTGGCGATTTCCGCTGCCGCCGTTTGCTTGATGGTGTCGTGAATCTTAATGAGCGATAATACTTCTTTCTCACTAGCTAAGTAAAGCTCGCGGCCGCTTGCAAAGCGGTCAGTATTAAAATTATCCCTGATGTGCTTGGGCGTAAGGCCAGTGGCTTCCGAAACAAAATCAATTGAACCAAGATAATAGGCCATGCTCTTATATACTCCAGTCATGCCCTTGCCGGGAATCTCAGTTACCTTCTTAAGCGTTAGCTCTGACGTTTCATGTTCCTCTAGCCACTGCCTCATGCTTTGGGAGATCGGGTGGTGCGACGCTTTGGCAAGCGACAGGGCAAGCGAACGCTTGAAAGCAGTTTCTTCAATGTCGCAGGCATGATCCGTGTCTTGGCAAAAGATTCCTTCAATAGAGAGCTTGTTTTCCGTGAGCGTTCCGGTCTTGTCAAACACAATCGCCTGCACTTTGGAAAGCTTTTCAAGGCTCTCGGCGTTCTTAATCAGGATGCCGCGGCGAGCGCCTGCGCCTACCCCCGTAATGATCGCTGTTGGCGTGGCAAGGCCAAGCGAGCAGGGGCAGGCAATGACCAATACTGCCATCGTTGAAGACAAGGCCAAAGCTATAGCGCGATCAAGGCCAAGGCTGCCGGGGCCGAATACCAGCCACGCGATTATGGTTATCAACGCCAGCACTAAAACGACGTAGACAAATACGCCCGAGATTTTGTCAGCGATCCGTTCAATCGGCGCTTTTGAGCTTTGCGCGCTTTCTACAATCGAGATGATATGTGCTAAAGCGGTTTGGGTGCTGTCTTTCTCAACCTTAATCTTGAGCAAACCCTGAAAATTCTGCGTTCCGGCAAATACAGTGTTACCGATAGTCTTATCGACAGGAATGGATTCCCCTGTAAGGTTCGATTCATCAAGGCTACTGCTGCCGTATACAATTGCGCCGTCTATCGGCACTCGCTCGTTGGGCTTGATGATCACGATATCTCCGACCGTAACTTGCTCAATTGGCAATTCAAGTTCTTTGCCATTTCTCTCAACCAGCGCCGACTTACTGGATAGCTCAGCCAGCTTTTTGAGCGCCTCGTTGGTTTTCCTCTTAGCCTTAGCTTCAAGGTGCTGGCCAAAAGCGATAAGTCCGATCACGACAATAACGACGTCATAAAAGTTGGAATGGACATCCAAGTAGCGGGATAGCGGCACTTCAAAGGCGGTTACCGCAAAGGAATAGATAAAAGCGACAACCGTTGAGATGCCGACGAGCGTATCCATGCTGGCAACGCCGGTCTTCAGAAATATCCACAATGAGCGGATATAGCGGCGGCCGATGCCGAACAAGACGAAGGTCGCGAATATCGGCATGAGATGATGAGCCGCTTCGTATACGGTCTCGCTCATCGGATCAATCAGGTTGTTTTGCGCCAGTACTTCCCATGCCATCATGGCAAAGGAAAAGATAATCATGGGAATAACGAACTTCATCTCAAAGGCCATTTTCTTCTCATGGCTGTCAGGCGAGCCTTTTGCGTCCGCTGAAACCGCATTGGTATCCACCAAGCTGTATCCAAACGGAGTAATCGCGGCGTTGAGCGTATCAAAAGCCACAGGCCTGTCCGCAAAGGCAACGGTCGCCTTTTGGGCAGGCAGGTTAACCGAAACCTTATCTATGCCGGCAAGCTTGCCTATGTTTTTCTGGATCAGGGAGACGCAGCTGGCGCAATGCATTCCTTTGACGCTGTAGGTTTGTTCCATATGCTATTTGCGCTTTAGGCGGTAGACTTTGAGAATTTCGGCTTGGGCCTTTTTCTCTTTTCCTTGCTTTACCTGGTTTACTACGCAATTAGTGAGGTGGTTTTCCATGAGCACGTCCTCAACGCCCGACAGAGCCTGCTTAACGGCAGAGGTCTGGGTAATGATATCGATGCAGTAGGCGCTCTTGGTCACCATGTCTTGCAGGCCGCGCACTTGGCCTTCAACGATCTTGAGACGGTTAAGGAGTTTTTTCTTGTCTAGTTTCATATACTCCCAGTATATACCCCATGGGGGTATATGTCAAAACGCTATTCTACTGAAACTACCTTATTAGCAATTTTTATTCGTGATTGGAGAAAACCCATTAACTCTCTTTTTTCCTCATTTGATCCTTCTTTCAAGATATATTTCATATACACCTTCAGATCAATATCCGTATGCTTGGCATTAGGATCGCTCTGTTGCAGTACTCCTCTTTGGAACTTGTTGAATCGTTTCAGTTCATCTTCAAATTTATGCTGGATGCCCTTTTGATTAAAGTCCATTTTGTCTATCAGTTGTATTAGCTGGCTGATAAGTTCTTCTTCCCGTAGATAACTGTTCTTACAAAATCTATCTTTGCCACGCCCGCATCCATAATAGATATATTTTGTTACGGTGCCATTCTTTAGTTGCTTGTATTTTTCCTCGGCGCATATGGATGATCCGCATAAGCCGCAGATAAGTAGTCTCGTGAAGGCGAATTCCTTACTTTGCTTTATCATATGATCTCGCGACAGCCGTTTCTGTACCTCGTCAAATAATTCTTTGGTAATAAGCGGCTCGTGTTTTCCTTGGTACCAGTTGCCCGAATTCTTGGGATATTCAAAGACACCGTAGTAGAAGGTATTGGTTAATGCTCGGTAGACGTTACCGAGGGAGAAGTCGTGGTTACTGATCGTTTTGAAGTTCAGCTCGAACTTGAGCCAGTGGTATATCTTTCGTCCGGACCATTTATCGTATCCGACTTTTTCAAACATGCTCTTGATGATGTGAGCACGCTCTGGATCAAGTATTGGCATGCACTTACGATCCATGAGTCGCTGACTTAGGTAGCCTGTCGGCGGCTGGTTTGGCCATAGCCCCATTTCTACTCGTGTTCTAATTCCTCGTTTCACGTTAACACCTCGATTATCGTTTTCAAGCTTGGCTTGCGAGCCAAGGATCATGAGAAGGAACTTTTCATTAGGCGAGTTGGTGAAGCGTTGGCCATAGGTTCGTATCTCTTTAAGGATGCCAGCGTCCATAAGATCAACAACCTTTCCAAGGTCGCCAGCGTTTCTCGATATGCGATCCGGTGCCCAGGTCAGGATGCCGTTATACTTGCCGTCCTTTATCTCGTTGATAATTTCATTAAAAACCGGCCGCTGGCCGGTTTCTTTGGCTGAATGGGATTCCCGCTTCATGCAGACAATCTCGAGGTTCTCTCGTTCGGCTAGCTGGAGCATCTCATTAACTTGGCTATCTATGGATAGCACCTGCCGTTCTTCCGACTCTGTGCTCTTACGCGCGTAGAGGCAGTACTTAACAGGTATTTCTGAAGTGCTAGGTACAGCACCAAAGCGCTGGGTCGTCAAAGGCTGTTGCATAGATGTGTGGTTACTAATTAGTTATTCCACTACATCAATGCCGCAGACCCGCACACTAGTCTAGTTGGTAAGCTGTTGGTAACTAAGCCTTCATAAGGCTCTTTGTTTAAGCTAGTATTCAGTGGACTTTTAGCCTCTTTTCGGCTAATATGAACATTAACAACTTAATAGCATTGGCTTTTAGCCAAATGCCTAACCCCGAAAGTTATTCTTCGGATATGGCATAAAATCTCACGACAATACTGATCCCCACGATCAGCTACTTGTCGTGAGTCATACCTGGAAACGGGTATGGGACCGTAAGGTCCAGCTGGCGTGGGGTTTTGTGTATCTCCGCCTGCTCCTTACAACTATATTATTTTATGAAATTCAAATCATTAAGACCCTTTATTAAATTTCTGATTATTGCATTAGGAATCTTCCTAGCCCTTTTTATTCTTATTGGTGTTTTATCTCCGGATTCTCCATCAAA
>CALMNI010000063.1 GCA_937868555.1 uncultured bacterium
GTACTTATACTATAGAATAATATGATAAATAATTTTCAAAAAACTCTAGAGGCAGTAGGATTGTCTGCACTTGAAGCATCCATATATTCGGAATTAATAAAATCCCCTCGAATGACAGTGTCCGAAATCTCACGAGCGACAAATATCAAGCGTGCTACTTGTTACCAATATATCGATCTATTATTATCCAAAGACTTTATTATCCGCGTCCCTGTTGGAAAGCGGATGTTGTATAGCGCCGTAAGTCCGAAGAAAGTTATGCTCGCCGCTCGTAAGCGCTATGCTTTATTTGAAACAGGCATGGAAGAAATGACTAAACAATATGATGAGTCCACACATAAACCTCGTATTGTTTTTTATGAAGGCAAACGAGAAATCAAAAATATCTACGAAGATTTACTTAAATCTGTAGGCGATATATATTCTATTTTCCCTCCAAAAGCATTTTTTGAAAATTTTACTGAACAAGAATACTCGGAACTTGATCAGTCTATCTCTCAATATGCTTTAAAAAGTAAAGATCTCATTGTCGGTGATAAATACTTCCGCCAGGTTGAACGAATACGGGAAGAGAATGGAAATGAAAACAAGATAACAAAAAAACTTCCTGAATCATTTAAGAGCAATGTGGATGTATTAATGTATAAAGATAAGGTTGCTCTTATAAGCTTGCGCGACCTCTCAGCTCTAGTTATCGAGTCCGAAGATATAGCTGATTTATTTAAAAATATACATTCGCATATTTGGAAATCATTATAAGTTAATTATATGTTAAAGAACACACTCCAACAATTGCCATATGTGTACACAATGGCAATTTTAAATTAAAAACGGCCCCTAGGCCGTTTTATTATTCTTCGGGAATCGCTTCAAGCGTTAAAGGTATGAGCGAGGTAATTTCTAAATCCTTGCCGCAGTTAGTGCAAGTTACGAGATCATGCTCATAGGCTTCGTCATCAATGATGACATCGCTATGGCAAAGTGGGCACAACGAAGTGGTCATATACGCATTAAGACTTAGGTAAGAATACCCTCATTATAGCATACGCCTCTAAATAAAAAAATCCGTTGACCAGCAACGGATTTGAGTTATACAACCTAAGCTAATTCAATTAATCGTTTCGTGCTAGCATCAATAGTCCCCTCCATACAATGGACTTTTTTAGCTAGATCTGGGTATTTTTCTTGCAATATCCCGAGAGCAATTTTCTTTAAAAAATTGATTTTTTCAATGCCGAGCTGTCTGTCCAAACTGTTTTCCCATGCTGAAGAAATAAGCAAGATAAAGCCATCATCCGAAATACGCTTTTCATCCATATTACTTTTAATAATGGAAAATGCCTTATCAAGGTCATTAGAAAACGCTGGACTCCAAGGACCGACAATTAAAGCATTGTTTGGTTCATGCAGCCAATCAAAACCAGAACCAACACCAAGGATAAATTCCTTATGTTCAATTTGAATAATTTGGTGGTTTTGGCGAACTTCAAGGATATGCTCAAGATTGCCATATGCCAAGGGCATAATGTCATGAAATATCGCTTCCGGCATATCATGAAAACACGTGCGCAAATCTTTTTTTACTTTATCCTTTACTTCATTAGTAAGAACTTCGATGTCCTTGGTATATTCGTACAAATCAATTTCTTGGTCGTTATTAACAAAAACCAAGCTATCGCCGTCAGTTTCAATACCAAGTACTACTGGACATACGTTGCTACTCGTAACACCACAAACACGCTGAATTTGCTGCTTTAATTCTAATGCCGAAGCTTTAGCAGCTTCTTTATCATAATTAAAACCAGCGCAACCGCGTTTTTTATCACCTTTTGAATAGTGATACGTCACGAGCATAATGCAATTCCTGCCTGCATTTATATTCTTTGTTATCCAATCCTTTACTGCTCCCAATAATGCCGGCCAGCCCAAATCAAATCTACCGCCTAAACTGCGGAAGGGCTGAATAATACCTAAAGGAGTTTTTGTTATGACTGGGATATGAACTCGTCCATCCATGCATTTAAAAGCACAAATGGCCGATATAAATTCGGCTAAGTATTTACTGCGCCGAATATACTCAGCCGCTGAAGTATATAAATTGGAGTGGTAGATATTTCGCTCCCACACCCACTTTATTTTTTCTTGAATTGACTGATACGCAATCATGGTAGAGATAGTTTCCTTAAAATTCATGCACAGGCTTCCCTATTTTAAATGAGCTAATTAATGTTTTTTAATTTCCGCCATTTGCGGACTGCGTTGCCGCGCGCGATTTCTGTTTCAATCAAAGCGCTTAAACGCGCAAACTCAACATCATCTTGATGGCGAGCTTGCAGTTTAAGCTCTTCAGCTTTTTGCCGCGCTTCAGCAATACGAGTCTCATCCAGCTCGGCGGCTCGCTCAGCGGTATCAGCTAAAATAACGGTTTTTTCAGCCATTACTTCAATGAATCCGCCTGATACTGCCATTACTTCACGGCGCCCATCAATGGTTACCGCTTCAATGACGCCTGGCTTTAACGTTGCTACTAAGGGAATATGAGAAGGTAAAATTGTAATTTCACCCATTTCTGTCGGGACCGAAACTTGAACAACGCGCTCCTTAAGTACCACCCGCTCCGGGGAGGCGATTTCAAAAGCAAATTGTCCTTTTTGTTCGGCCATATTCGTATCAATAAATATTAAGCGGCACCAATTTCATCAATGCTTCCTTTCATATAAAAATCATTTTCATTCTTATCATCATGCTTACCGTCAAGGATTTCCTTGAATCCCTTAATAGTATCAGCGACTGGAACATACTTTCCCGGACGGCCGGTAAAGGTTTCAGCAACAAAGAAAGGCTGCGATAAGAAGCGCTGAATCTTACGAGCGCGCATAACAGTTAACTTATCTTCAGCTGATAATTCTTCCATACCGAGAATGGCGATAATATCTTGTAAATCTTTATAGCGCTGTAAAATCTTTTGTACGCCGCGGGCAACGAAATAATGCTCTTCACCAACAATGGATGGATCGAGAATGGTCGAAGATGAGTCAAGCGGATCAACGGCCGGATAAATTCCCAGTTCCGTCAAAGCACGGGACAAAACGACAGTTGAGTCTAAGTGAGCGAAGGTTGTTGCCGGCGCTGGGTCGGTCAAGTCGTCTGCCGGGACATACACCGCTTGAATAGAAGTAATAGAACCTTCTTTGGTAGAAGTAATACGTTCTTGCAATTGTCCCATTTCTGTCGCGAGGGTAGGTTGGTATCCAACGGCAGAAGGCAAACGACCAAGCAGCGCCGATACTTCGGCGCCAGCCTGCGTAAAGCGGAAAATGTTATCAATGAAGAATAAAACGTCCTGCTTTTGTTCATCGCGGAAGTATTCGGCCATGCACAATCCGGTCAAAGCGACGCGAGCGCGAGCTCCGGGCGGTTCATTCATTTGTCCGAAGACCATCGCTAATTTATCAAGCACTTTGGCATCTTTCATTTCATGGTACAAATCATTTCCTTCGCGAGTACGTTCACCAACTCCAGCGAACACAGAAACTCCGCCGTGCGCTTTGGCAATATTGTTAATTAATTCTTGAATAATAACAGTTTTACCAACACCGGCTCCTCCGAAAAGTCCAACCTTACCGCCCTTTAAAATAGGGCAAATCAAGTCTATAACTTTAATACCAGTTTCCAAAATTTCCGTTTGCGTCGATTGATCAACTAATTCCGGGGCATCGCGGTGAATAGGGTATTTTTTTTCTGATTTTACCTCTCCGGCATCATCTATCGTTTCGCCAAGCACATTGAAAATGCGGCCCAAAGTCTGCGCGCCGACCGGTACGCTGATAGGCGCGCCCGTATCAATAACGCTGTCGCCGCGCTTTAAACCGTCGGTCGTTCCCATGGCGATGGTACGAACGGTACTGCCGCCCAAATGCTGTTCGACTTCCAGCGTCAAAGGAGCGCCTTTTGTTTCAACAGTTAAAGCCGAATAAATCGCTGGCAAAGTTCCCGAGAACTCAACGTCAACGACAACTCCGATTACCTGTTTAATTGTTCCATGATTAGTCATAAAGATAATAGTTAAAAAAGCTTTATTCAAGCGCTGCGACGCCAGCCGTAATTTCGGCAATTTCTGCCGTAATCGACGCTTGTCGAGCTTTATTGTAAAAAAGAGTTAATTCTTCAACCAAATCCGAAGCTGCCTTAGTCGCCTGGTGCATGGCCGCCATGCGAGCACTATGCTCAGAAGCCGTTGATTCAAGCACGGCTTGGAAAAGCTGTACTTCTACTAAGCGAGGCACCAAACTATTTAAAACTTCTTGGGGATTTGGTTCAAAAACATATTCATGCGAAGCGTGCTCGCGTTCCTTCTGAGCGATAAAATCCTGGCTTAAGCCAACACGATCATCTTTATCCAATAAGCCAAGCGATCCATCAGAAGCCTCAGTCACAATAGGCAATAATTGACGCACGCGGGGCGACTGCTTAACAGCATTAATAAAATCAGTATATGCAACCAAAACACGATCATATGTTTTATTGGCATAGCCATCAATCACCAAACGGGCAATGGGTTGTACGGTCGTTGAATCAACCATGCCGTCTGATTTAGGGAAGCTGCCCGTAACGGTAAGCGTCGAAGCCAAACTCTCGCCTTTGCGACCCAGTAATATCAAATCGGTCGCCGCCTCCAAGCCTTTGGTCATCCGTCGAACTTCAGCAATGAGCGCTGTATTAAACCCGCCGCACAATCCTCGATTTGAAGTAATAAGAACAAGAGCTTGCCGCTTTACTTCAGGGCGCACTTCCAACAAAGGATGCGAAATACTTGCCCCTCCCGAGCGCGATACATTCATCAAGGTTTCCCAGCTCAAGTTAGCGTAGGTACGCGTCGCCAAGGCCGCCTCGACGGCTTTACGCATTTTCGCAGCCGCCACCATTTCCATCGCCCGCGTTATTTTTTTTGTGCTGGCGATTGATTTAATTCGGCGTTGTATGTCTCTGGTTTTAGCCATAGCAGTAATGCGTTTCTAGGTCTGGCAATTTAATAATTAAGCGTTCCTTTATAATCTTCGATTGCGGATTGAAAAGAAGCGATAATTTCATCATTCAAAGCTCCTTGGGCACTTAATGTTGCCAACAATTCACTGTGCGAAACATTCAAGAAATGTCGGAAGCCGCTTTCAAACTCGCCGATTTTGTCAACCGGAACGCCATCAAGGTTTCCGCTTGTTAAGGCCCAAAACATAATAACCTGTTCGGCAACCGGAACCGGAGCATACTGACCCTGCTTAAAGACTTCAAACAAACGGCGGCCGCGTTCAAGCTTAGCGGTTGTTTCAGCATCAAGATCTGAACCGAACTGAGCAAAGGCCGCTAATTCGCGGTACTGAGCCGCTTCAAGGCGCAACTGTCCAGCTACTTTTTTCATAGCCTTGATTTGCGCTGTTGAACCAACACGCGAAACCGACAAACCTGCGTTAATAGCCGGACGGACGCCTTGGTAGAATAAATCAGGTTCAAGGTAAATTTGTCCGTCAGTAATAGAAATAACGTTCGTCGGAATATAGGCGCTGTTATCACCTGCTTGTGTTTCAATAATTGGCAACGCTGTGATAGAGCCGCCGCCGTAATCTTTATTCAAACGGCAAGCGCGCTCCAATAAGCGAGAGTGTAAATAGAAGACATCACCCGGATAGGCTTCACGTCCTGGCGGACGGCGAAGCAACAAAGCGATTTCGCGGTAAGCAACGGCATGCTTGGAAAGATCATCATAGACAATCAAAACGTCTTCACCTTGGTCAAGGAAATATTCAGCCATTGCGCAACCAGCATAGGGAGCAAAGTACAAAAGCGGAGCCGGGTCAGAAGCACCGGCCAATACCACTGTCGTATAATCAAGAGCGCCTGCTTCTTCAAGTTTTGCTAAAATAGTAGCCACTTTCGATTCTTTTTGGCCGATAGCAACATAAATACATTTCATGTTCTGGCCCTTTTGATTGATAATCGTATCAATGGCAATGGCAGTTTTACCAAGCTGACGGTCGCCGATAATCAATTCGCGCTGGCCGCGTCCGATAGGAATCATCGCATCGATAGCCTTGATACCGGTCTGCAGAGGCTGGTCAACTGATTGGCGGGTAATAACGCCCGGAGCAATTTTTTCAACCGGATATTGAGCGGCGGCGGCGATACTGCCCTTGCCATCAATAGGATTACCCAAGGGATTGACGACGCGTCCAACTAAAGCCGGCCCAACTGGTACTTCAAGAATGCGTCCGGTTGCTTCAACTTCTGCGCCTTCGCGAACTTCCGTAAATCCGCCCAGCAAAACAGCGCCAACGCTTTCTTCACCTAGGTTTAAAGCAACGCCAAGGACGCTGCCGCTCTCAGTTTTGAATTCAAGCATTTCCGACATCTGCACAACAGACAAACCGGAAACAACGGCAATACCGTCGCCGACGCTAATAACGCGGCCGACAGTTTTTTCCTTAGCCGAAGGCTTAAAGTCAGCAATGCGTTCCTTGATTTGTTCGATAATGAAATCTTTAGTCTTAGACATATAAAAATTAATTTTTAATTTCTTCAACAAGCTGGTCCACAGTTGTGGCTAAACTCATATCAAGAATAGTATCTCCATAGCTAACAATAATTCCTCCGAGTACATCCTTATCTATCACTTTATCCAACACTACTTCTTTGGCACCGCTGCGCTGGCGAATCATTTTTTCTATTTTTTCAACAACCTCTTCATCAAGCCGGTGTGCGCTGCGCAATGTTGCCGTAATACGTCCCTGCGCCTCATTATCCAATCGCTCAACTTCGGCTAGCAATTCTGCTCCCTTCGCACCCAAGCCCTTTGACTGTAATAGTTCAAAAGTCCTATCGACGCTTTTTTTCGCAGCCGCCTTATCTTGATCGCGGGTAATTTCGTACAACGCGCGGGCGTATTGGCGCAAAGTAGTAGACATATTTAGTCGTGTTTCTTTAAAGCTTTCGTAATCAATTTTTCATCAAGCGTTTTATCCATTTTTTCGCCAAGAATTTTCTCCCAGCCATCCTTAATCATCTCGGCAACTTCGCTGCGAATTTCCCGCAGCGTTTCCGCTTTGTCAGCCTGCATTTTCGCTTTTTCCCGATTAATAAGCATCCCGACTTCTTCTTTAGCCTTGCTGATAAAATCAGCCTTGCGGGCTTCCGCTTGGCGGTTAGCTTCCTCTAGTAAAGCGGCGGCTTCGTTTTTCGCTTCTTTAATCATCTCGGCCTGCTCAGCTTTAGCTGCTTCAAGGCGATGTTCCATTTCGGCGGCATCATCAAGGCCCTTTTGAATGGTACGCGAACGATCGCCCATAACTTTAAACAAAGGGCGGAATACCAAAAAATACAAAATCAAAAAGACAATCGCAAAGTTAAGCACCTGCGCGAGGAGCAATTTGATATCAAGATGAAAAGTTGAAATTAAAGCGTCCATGTGTTTAATATGTCATCTTCCGGCTTGACCGGAAGATCTGAGTAAAACATTTTTAATACTCAGATTCCCCGGTTCCACCTTAGGCGGACCGTGGAATGACAATAATAATCTGTTAATCTCCGCCCCGCATAATTACGGAGCGAATCATCAAAAGACTATTTGATCGAGAACGCGATAACCAAGGCGTAAATACCGATAGCTTCGGCGAAAGCACAGGCCAAAAGCATAGGCACCAAGATCTTTCCGGAAGCTTCCGGGTTGCGACCAATGGCTTCCATGGCTTTTGCGCCGATCAAGCCGATACCTAGGGCTGGGGCAATCGAACCAATGCCGATAGCTAAAGCCTTAGCAAGCATTACATTTTCCAT
>CALMNI010000064.1 GCA_937868555.1 uncultured bacterium
TTGACATATTATTCGATTATTTGATATATTTATTGCATGAAAGACAACCGACGAGAAAATTTCAAAAGACTAGCAGTTGCAAGAACCAAGGAAATCCTGCGTCGCCTCAAAGTTCTCGGCAATTGCGCTAACCGCAGCCATTACGACTACACCGAAGAAGAAATAGCAAAAATTTTCTCGGAAATAGAAAAGAAGCTGCGAGAGACTAAGGCAAAATTTACGTTTTCCGAACGTGAAAAGGAATTTAAACTATAACATGCCAACATCCAAGAAAGCCCCATCAGTAGCGAAACAGAAAGCCGATAAACTGTGCTGGTACTTCCCTAGCACGGGCCATGGCGAGAATCATGGATTTGCTGATTCATTACTTGAGTATTTCCAAGGCGATCATGAAAAATATATCGCCCGAGAGGCTATTCAGAATGCAGTTGACGCTAGATTGGAATATGATAAGCCGGTTTCCGTTATTTTTGAAAAGTTTCCGCTGAAGCCTTCTCAAATTCCTGGCTACGGAGAACTGCTTGACCGAATGAACCGTTGTCTTGCATTTGTAAAAACACAGGAGAAAGCTGTAAGCTTTTTCAAAAATGCTATTGCTCTTCTTAAAAGCAAAGAAGTATCTATTCTTAAAATCAGCGATTTCAATACAAGAGGACTCTCCGGATCGGACAATGACGTAGATGGAAACTGGTACAGGCTCGTTAGAGCATCCGGCACAAGCTCTCCTAAAGGAGTGTCGGGCGGATCTTTCGGTATCGGAAAAGGCGCACCGATTGCCGCATCCGCACTGCGTACTGTCTTTTATTCGAGTATCAATGATGAAAACCGGCTTGTATTTCAGGGAAAATCGCGCTTAGTCAGCCACCATGCCGAAGATGGGGATGTGTGCCAAGGCGTAGGATTTTACGGAATAAACGGCTGGGAAGCTATACGCGAAGAATCAAATGTACCTTCTCTTTTTAAACGCGAAGAACAAGGAACTGATATTTTCGTAGTAGGCTACCAATCAGGACATGGATGGAAGCAAAAGCTGATTAAATCCGTGCTGTATAATTTCTGGCTTGCCATTTATCATGGCGACCTTGAAGTGACGATACGCGACGGGGCCGAAGAAACTATAACCAAACACAATCTCAAAGAATGTCTGGAGAAATATGATGCTGACGACGCTAAATCATTCTTTGAATCAGTGACTAATTGGACGCAGCATTTCGAACGTGATTTAAAACATCTGGGGAAGGTCTCCTTATTCGTGAGAAAACAAGACAGCTATCCAAGCAAAATCATGATGGCGAGAAAACCCAAAATGATCGTACAGGAAAAAGCTTCAAGGGCCCTAAGAGAGCCCTACGCAGGAGTATTAATTTGCGAGAATACCGATGGCAACAATCTTTTGCGAGACCTCGAGCCTCCGGCTCACGATAAGTGGGATAAAGATAGATCGCCAGAAGGCCCGGCGGCATTGAGAGAACTAGATGATTTCATCAAAAAGTCACTGAAAAGTATGGGAGAAGCTATCGCTACGGAACCGCAAGACATTCCCGGCTTAGATCGCTATCTGCCGGACAATGAAGAAAGAGATTATTTACCTTCTTCAGGGGAAGCATTGGAAGAAACAGGACTTTCTACCGAAGAAGAGTCAGGGCGTGAAATTGGGGCTGACAGAGATTCAGCTGTTGTCGACGTTGAAACTGTAATACATAAAACTATTGTTACGAATAAGCAAGCCGGTGGCGTAATGCCCACCCCTCCCAAAGGAGAGGGCAAAGGCCCACACGGAAGGCCTACTGGGCCGGACGATGGAGATAAAGACGGAGCAAGAATCAAAACGTCATCTATCAGCTTCAGAAGCTTCGTCCAGAACGGCAAACATGGTCCAGAATATCACTTCGCCATAACTGGCCGGGAGGACTGCGAAGGCGCTATAAGACTAGTAGCCGTAGGTGATGACGGTATGTATCCCGTAGAGCTTGAATCTGCAATCGACACTAAATCGGGAAAAAGCTACGGCCTAGGAGAATCTATGATCAAGGGGCTTACGGTTAAGAACGGAAAAACTATTAAACTTGCGGTACGTCTTTCCTCTCAGAAGAAGTATGCGCTTGGAATTGAAAACTATGAAGGTTAATACAAAATCATACCCTCATCCGGTATTGGGAAATGGAGATGACCTCGGCGGCTCGTTCAAAGTGGAACTTCGTCGCGAACTCAGCCGCACGGAGATTGTTTTGAATCCAACTTTTGTCCTCCAAAATGCTTCTATTGAAGATTTGCTCAAAAAGTAGAATGCCGAAGCGCCTTCTATAGAAAAAGCTTCTCTACCCGTAAACAAATTGAAAGATTTACTATACCCGCGACTGCTCTCCGGGAACGAGTTACAGTCGGATTTTATATCTGCGCTGACCAGGAAATTAAAGGCTATCATCCAAGCGAGCCCCATGCCGATTACGAAGGCGCTATATTTGATATCGACGCAGGAGACATCATGGCACTAGGTGGCCAGTACTCCTTTCTCGCGGAAAAGAGCTTTGATCCGCTTAGGCCGCCAGTTTCATCTTTCATGTCGATCGTTCAAGGATCGCACCACGAAGGTCCGATGGAGATGGATTACGAAAATGAAAAGATTACTATTATCCTTTCTAAGGCTGATTGGAAAAATTATCTTGACGTCCGCGGGCAGAAGCTTGCAGAAGGAATTCTTCATGCTTCAATAGTCTTTCCAGCATTAATCGACGCGATTCATACAATGCGGCGAGGCGACGGAGAATATGAGGGAATGGGTTGGTATGGGCGCCTCGAGGCAATCTTGGAAGCAAAAAGTCTTCAGGACAACGATCCTTTCGAAGTAGCCCAAAGAATTCTTGAGAATCCAATTTCAAGAAGCTTTAAATCCGTCGAAGCGCTAAGCGATGACACATATAACGATGAAACATATGACTAAAGATCTAGCGCAAATGATTTACAAACGAGCAAAGGTAGAACGAATGATGAACGCTCTTCGTTCCGGCGAAGTTGGGGCATTGGAATCATACTTCAACCCAAACCTCTCGGTAAACGAAGAAGATCTTTTTCCCTCCACTATAAAAGTGTCTGGCAAAGCTCCTATCTTAAAAACTCCAGACAAAGACCCCGTTTCGGCTGATCTAGAGAATGCTATCATGCTTCATCAGTATTACCAGAATCTCGATGAAACCCAGGCTTCTGATCCGCGCCTATGGACATACCTGAGCCATGTCCAATTCAGAAAATACGCTTTAATACGTTGGGGACTTAAAGGCAAGCCTGAGGATTTTGAGAAACAGGAAGAAAAAGCTAAAGCTATAACCTATATTTTTGAACACTGGTTTGTTAGCGGAGGAAGCGACCGTGATCTTCGCCGGCATGCAATCGCCCGTCTTTGGTGGGCCGCACACCTCACATGTGCGCCTTGGAAATCAGATCCTGAATTTTTCAGCGGGCTTGAGAACAAAGATCCCTATTACTATACCCGGATACTGCTATCCACCCAGGATATCTACCAACAAGTCCTTGAGCGCGCCATGGGGCGCTCTAACCGCATTTTAATCTCGGTATTAGAATTCTTAGGCAAAAATAAATCATTTGCTCAATCCAGAGAAAAGATCCGTAGCCTCATGAAAGAGCTGAATCTCGCATATGGCACTAAAAAAATAATCACTCTTGACCAAAAGACTTTGGCTGCTCTTATTTCTAAGATTGGATCAGAAATTGATGTAAAAGAATAAAATACAGAAGTATCCCGGTACCAAGCAAATTCGAAGCATCAATAAGTTCAAGATTTCATAAAGAAAAAGTAAAGATTTGTTCAAGACGGAATCAGGGATCTGGAGCCCAATTTGAGCCCTAAAGGTCAACCCGGGTCTAGAACTTTTTGAATACAAAAAGGCCTCGCAATTGCGAGGCCTTCGGGTCTCCCGATAACGAGAGCTAACTGCGGAGCGGACGGGGTTCGAACCCGCGACCTCTGCCGTGACAGGGCAGCGCTCTAACCAACTGAGCTACCGCTCCAAGGTAGCTTTACGCTCATATTAGCGTAAACACTATCGAATATCCTATCATTAAAAATCCTCCTAGTCAATATTAGACTTTCGTCTTTTTGAACAAGAGATAGGAATACAGATTAGGAACAATAATAATACCGGCGATAGCAACGACAAAGCTTATGATTTTAAATAAAGGCTGGGGGATGAAAGCTGCGGCAGCAATTAAAACTCCCGCGATCGCCATTACAGGCCCCATTAAACGATTGGTTTTATCCCAAATTTCAGCGTTTGATAATGTCCAAGGATTACGCACTCCCATCATAAAATTCTGTTTAATAGTTCCCATGTAATAACCCAAGCCAATAAATAACAATCCAACCGCGACTGGAATATACATACCGATATTAATGGAATATCCAAAACCAGCCGCTATAGTTAAGACATAAATTAATAGAAAGAAAATCATGAAAATATTTTTAATCCCAACATACGCTTTGGCAAATATGGCGTACTGATCTCCTCGAGGATCTAAGCGCGGCAAAGCTAAGAAAAGGGCATATATACCTATCATTAAAGCAGGCATGAATATAGCAGCAAAAGTCCGACTCGACCAGCCATTAACATTACCAGCAATATCCCAATGCATGGGCATACGATCCGGTCCATACAAAAACGTATATAGCCCCATTCCTAGGCCGATTATTATTAATAGTACGGGGAACCATTCAGTTTTCAAACTCGGTTTTAGGGGATTCATATGCTTATAAATATTTAATATCACTGTTATTATACCACTTTTATTTTTAAAATGTTTTTGATTCCTTGGTCTTTCTAATTCCAACCTAATTTATGAAATCCTTTGATTTTTATTGCCTTTTCTGCTAGCCTAGAAACACAAGCTTACTCTTTACTCGCTATTATCATGCCTTTATCCATCGGAATCGTCGGCCTGCCAAACGTCGGCAAATCAACTCTTTTCACCGCCCTGACAAAAAAACAAGCCGAAGCGGCTAACTATCCTTTTTGCACCATTGAACCAAACGTCGGCCTTGTTAAAGTTCCCGATGAACGTCTCAATGCCTTGGCCGAAATATCTAAACCGGAAAAAATCATTCCAACAGTAATTGAATTTGTCGATATTGCCGGGTTGGTCAAAGGCGCATCGACCGGCGAGGGGCTAGGCAATCAATTCTTATCGCATATACGCGAATGCGATGCTATCTGCGAAGTTGTGCGCCAATTCGAAGACGACAATATCATTCATGTCCATAATAAAATTGATCCCGATGGCGACCGCGAAACAATTAATCTCGAATTAATCCTGGCCGACCTGGCAACGGTAACAAAGCGTTACGACAAAACAAGTCGCGAAGCCCGAACCGGGCAAAAAGAAGCTGTTATTGCAACAGCAATTTTAGAACGCTTAAAGAATCAACTCGAAGCTGGGAAAGCTGCCCGTGAATTAGAATTTACTGATGATGAAAAAATATTCGTTAAGCAACTTGGCTTAATTACCATTAAGCCGCTGTTATATGTATTAAACGCTAACGATAAAGATGTTGATGTTTCGCATGCCTGGAAAGATGGCAAAGTTATTTCTATTGATGCAAAACTTGAAGCGGAAATTGCCTCCCTGCCAGAAGAAGAACAACAAGTATACATTGAAGAACTGGGCTTAAAAGAAAGTGGCCTTGACCGGCTTATTCGCGCTGGCTATGAACTGCTTGGGCTTATTACTTTTTTTACAACCGGGAAAGACGAAACACGAGCGTGGACCGTACGGGCGGGCGTAAAAGCTCCCGAAGCCGCCGGCGTAATCCATACTGATTTCGTCAAAGGCTTTATACGAGCGGAAGTAATCCAATGGCAAGATTTTGTTGCTGCCGGATCGGAACTTGAAGCAAAAAATAAAGGCCTCATCCGCACTGAAGGCAAAGAATATCAAATAAAAGACGGAGACGTCTGTAATTTTCTTGTAAACTCTTAATCTTGACAAACTTTATAGAGTCAAGCATACTGCGTAGTAGTGTATCGCTTTATTCGTATTGGTTAAGGATAAGCTACATTTAAAATACAGTGCCTAACAAACATGTTAGTATTTTAGCGAAAGGCTAAAAACAAACTCAAAAAAAGACCACTCAGTCTTTTTTGCTAGGATCAAAAACCCCAGGTAGTTTATAATAAAATATTACGTTAAGAGACCTCGGTTTTTGCCATTCCTATCTTAAAACCCAGTCATATAGTAGTTCATGGCTGGGCGCATATCAAAGTTCCTTGGAAACATATAATCTCCATTAAAACTTAAATCAAAACTTGCTTTCGATTTTTACAGTGGAGATTACTTGAACTGTTCGTTGCCAGCACAACAAGCTTGCACAAGTCAAAATGTGCCCAACGAACAGTTAATTTTAAAGAGGTGATATTCACCATGAGCGAAAGCCGTCAACCCTACATTTGTTTAATGTAATTGGCGGCTTTAATTTTTTTCAAAAATTACTATATCTCTCCACACTCTTTGCCCCTGACGTCCGTATAAGAAATGCTCCTTGCGCTTGAGCTTGCCGGCATTTAGCGTTAAATAATGCGCTTGATGGTTGGCCATAAAGGCCGGAAAGGCAATGGCTGCGCGGCCGCCTTTTTTTAAGACAATTTCTACTTCTTTTAAAACTGCATTATACAAAACCGTTAATTCCTTGCTTACCTTTTCAATATTAATGGCGCCGTGCTGCGGACCGAGATATGTTTCAGTCGCAATTCCATCAATAGATTCTTTTTTAATATGACGCGACAATTCTCTTGCGTCCATTAACTGCAAGATCGGTTTAACATCAAGATGGTAGCGTTTAGTAACCCAGCCGACATTTTTTACTGAATCATCAATCGCTTTTTTTGCAATATCGGAACCAATAATATGTTGATAGCCCATACCAAGCGCTTCAGTAATAATTGTCCCGGAACCGCAAAAAGGATCGAGCAAGATTTCATTTTTCATTGCGCCGGAAAGATTAATCAATATTTGCGCTAATTTTGGCGGTAGCATGCCCGATCTATCATCGCGGCTTGGACGACCGTAATCGCGGGCCGACAATTCTTTAAAGGGCTGAACCGCTTCAGTAACTCCCAAAAATATTTTCTTTCCATAAGCAATAAATGCAAGCTCTCGGCCGCTTTTCACTAATTTATTTTGCTCAACAACAACGCTTGATAAGGTACGGTCGCGGCTTGTTACAAAACGGCAGCTCACGCCTTTATCTTTTAACGCCTGCTTATAACTCAACCCGAATTTATTTGTTTCAATAGGCGCTTTACCGTATACAGAAATTCCGAAATTAAACTTACCGTTTTTTTCAACCCCCAATAATTCATCAAGTCCAGCAAGATAACAAGGATGCGAAGCAGCTGGTAATTCAGCAACAATTCTGCCCATCTTAATAGTTCCGCCGACGGTGCCTATAAACTCCTGCGCATTAATGGTTTTTTTGCAATCAGCAATTAAAATATCGGGTTCAATAAAAGTTCCCGCTGTTATTTCTAAGCGAGCGTCTAATTCGGCCATTGATAATTCCGGGTGGTTTCCGAGGACAAAAAAGTATTTCATACAAGCACCTTATCATAATTATTGTCTAAAAACAATTAAAAAAGTCTTACTATTAAAAGCAAGACTTTCAAACAATTAATGTTTTTTAAACATTTAATCTAAAAAATAATCTGTTACTCCCAATGCATAGCATTCGGTCAAACCAAAGGTAAAAAATATTAGAAACAATAAACTTCTTTTTATTTCTTCGTTTTTTTCGTAAACGTATTCTTTTAAA
>CALMNI010000065.1 GCA_937868555.1 uncultured bacterium
GGGCGTTTTTTTAACAAGAACCATTGGCAAGTCCGGCCGTTATTTCGGTCCCTTTGTTAATTCCTTAGCCGTTAAAGAAACGTTGAAAGCGGTGCGTAAGATTTGGCCCTACTGTACAATGCGTAAGATACAGAAAAAACCGTGTTTCTATTATCAAATTAACCGCTGCCTCGGACCTTGCGCTGGTAAAATAAGCCGCAAGGAATATATGAACAAGGTGATTAAGCCGCTCATACTATTTTTTGAAGGTAAGAAACAGAGCGTTATGAGAGAATGGTTGAAGGAGAAAAAGGCTTTTGAAAAAAATGGGCACCTTGAAGAAGCGGCGCGCATAGAGTATTATGTCGCGCAAATGAAGCAGACCTTAGAACATACCAAAGTTTTGAGCGTTGCTGAAAAATATGCCAATGATACGGTTGAACTGGCGAAAGTAATGGGGTTGCCTAAAGTGCCCGATCGAATTGAAGGGTATGACATTTCTAATATTTTCGGAAAAATGGCCGTTGGTTCTTTAGTAGTTTTCCGCGATGGCGAGCCGGATAAAAGCCAATACCGCAAATTTCGAATTAAATTAGAAAAGGAAACTAGCGATCGTAAAAAAGGGGATGTGTGGATGCTTGAAGAAATGCTCGAGCGCCGTTTTAATAATGATTGGCCATTGCCTGATCTCATTGTCATTGACGGTGGCAAGGCCCAGCTTAATATGGCGGCAAAAATTTTGAAGAAAAGAAAATTAGACATATTTTTAATTGGCATTTCTAAAGGTGAAGGCTTGCGCAGTGCCAAGGCGCCCGATAAACTCTTTTTTCTGGGTGCTGCTAAGCCTTTAGAATTACCTTTGGCCTCGCCGGCGCTTCATCTTATAAAACGCGTACGCGATGAAGCCCATCGTTTTGCCATTACATATCATAGAAATGTAAGGAGCAAAGCCTTCTTGGCGTAGGTGCAAAAATATGATAGTATCAATAAGCTGATTTATATTGTCATAATGACATTTTTAAATAAATATATGACCCAAGAATTTACACAAGATAATTTTACTGCCGACGTTATTGAAGCTTCAAAGAATAAGCCCGTGTTGGTTGATTTTTTTGCGAGTTGGTGCGGCCCCTGCCAAATTCAAGCCCCTATCGTTGATGAAATCTCCGAAGATATGGGCGACAAAGCGGTAGTAGGCAAGCTCAATACTGAAAATGCCATGGATGTTGCCCGCCAATATGGGATTATGAGTATTCCGACGATTATTGTTTTTAGAAATGGCGAACCGGCTGAGCGTTTTACGGGCGTTCAGGAAAAAGAAGTGTTAGCAGAAAGTCTTGCTAAACATGCCTAATATGCTTTCAAGGAGGGGAAAAGCGGCGGCCCTGGCCGCCGTTTTTGTTATCATTAGCGGTTTTTTATTGATTGTTGAAAGGTACGCTCCGGTTGATTCTAATCTACTGACAATCAATATATTAGATGTTGGGCAAGGAGATGCTATTTTGCTTGAAGCGCCTCGTGGACAAACAATTTTAATTGATGGCGGGCCGGACAAAAAAGTGTTGCGCCGCCTAGGAGAAGAATTGCCTTTTTGGGAAAGAAGGATTGATTTAGTAGTTATGAGCCATCCGCATGAGGACCATATATTTGGTCTTGCTGCAGTCATGGAGCGATATGAGATTGGAGTAATCATGTTGACTGGAGTCGAGGCGCATAGTCCTACCTATGATCGTTTATTGGCTCTCATTAAAGAAAAGAATATACCCCTCTATACGGCCGATCATGCCGAAGAAATTAGCTTTGATGATTTAAAATTAAAAATCTTGTATCCGCTTAAAAGTTTTTCTGGCCAGCGTATTGCCAATTTAAATAATAGCTCCATCGTCATTAAAGCAAGCTATAAAGACATAGATCTATTATTAACAGAGGATGCCGAAGAGCCGGAAGAAAAAGAATTGCTGGCTTCGGGAATCGACCTTGAAGCGGAAATTCTAAAAGCCGGTCATCATGGCTCAGAAACGAGCTCGAGCGAAGCTTTCCTTAAGGCAGTGAAGCCTCGTGTAGCGCTTATAAGTGATGGGACGGGCAATAGCTATGGACATCCGTCGCCGCGCACTTTAAAGCGTCTTGAACGTCTCGGTATTGCCTTTCGCCGCACTGATCTTGAGGGGACTATTCGTATGCAAACCGATGGGTATGCTATATATGAATAATATTGCTTTTTACTTAGAGACTGATATAATCTAAGCACGCGCGTCATCCCGGCCTTGAGCCGGGATCCAGCTAAGGTTAATAAATAATCTTACCTGGATCCCCGCTTTCGCGGGGATGACGTGTACTGTTTTACTAAAATTATTGTATATTATATGGCACATCCTCAGTACGAAAGAACCCTTGTTATTATTAAGCCGGATGGAATCCAGCGCTCTTTGATTGGTGAAATCATTGGTCGATATGAACGCGTCGGCTTGAAATTAATTGGTTTAAAAATGCTCGTTCCCACTGAAGAACAAGCTACTGACCATTATTATAAAGTTGGCGGCGAAGCCTGGCTTGAAGCTGTAGGCGCCAAAGCTCGCGCCTCGTATGAAAAAAAAGGATTAGAATGCCCATATCCGACTAACAGAGATAATGGCGTGGCTGTTATGAAAGCTAACGCTCGCTATATGAGCGCCGGTCCCGTTATTGCGATGGTTTGGCAAGGCAATCAAGCGGTTCCTTTGGTACGAAAGATAACTGGCGGTACTGAACCCTTGAGCTCTGATGTTGGAACTATTCGCGGTGATTTTACGCTCGATTCCTACGCAGCTGCTGATACCGATAGCCGCAGTATTCGTAATTTGATCCATGCTTCGGGCGAAGTAAGCGAAGCTGAACAGGAAATTCCTTTGTGGTTTAAACCCGAAGAGTTATTGAATTACCGCTTGATTCAAGATGAAATTTTGTACAAGGCAGATTTAACGGATATTAATAAATAGATTTTTCTTTCCCCGGCAGGCTTCATTAATCCCGTTGCAAGTTTTGGAACAGACTATCTTACATTGGCATCTTCGTTCCCGTCCGCTTTGGCTGACGGAGGAAGGCTAGGGGGTGAATGCGCCGCGTATTCGCCACACCGGATTCGTCTGGCAACGCGGATAAAGGTTGCTTTATTCGGGCTATGTGTCCAATAGAACCCTACTGGAAATCGGCCAATACTTGCAGGGGCTCTGGTGAGGCTTGCCGGGGAAAGAATCCCGGGCTGTAGTATAGTGGTAGTACGCGTGCATGGGGTGCATGTAGTCCCGGTTCGATTCCGGGCAGCCCGACTTTTATTGTTGTATGTCTCTTTTTCGTTCCATTTTCACTAAGCAATTTTTCTTAACTATCATTCTTTTAGGGATGTTAGTATTGTTATCGTTTCCCTTAACAAGAAATTGGCGCCAGCGCCGGGCAATCGATAGGGAGATTAAGGGCTTGGAAACGCAAGTGAATGACCTTGAACATAAAAATTCCAACTTAAAGACTGTCATTGACTATATGCAGTCAGATCAATTTGTTGAAGAAGAAGCCCGTACAAAACTTAATTATAAAAAACCGGGAGAATCAGTGGCTATTGTTGAAAATAGGCCGGGAGAAGTGGCTGCCCCCTCTGCTACTGGTATTTTTGATTTGCCGCCCGCTCCTCCGGCGCAGACTACGCCAACAAGCGTTGCCAACGCTAATAAATGGCTGGACTATTTTTTTAAGAAATAAAATAAACCCCCTCTGATATTTCCTCGAGGGGGTTTGTTTTTTATCAATTTAATAATTTACTGCTTTTTTATAATACGGTCTCTCATAGAGGTCATTTATCAGCTGTTTAAGCGCGGTCGGGAGTATTGTTCCCCAGTGCAACCCAAGCACTTTTAAATTGGCCGTTAGATTTTTTATGCTCTTGGGACCAATATATTCAAATTGAGTTAATAAGTCGTCTTCGTTAATTTGAATGAGCTGACCGATGCAGTATATTTTATGCCTATGAAGAGAAGCTAAAGTTTGCGGAAAGGGTCTTAGTTCTTCAATGGGCGAAAGAAGAGTTTCTAAGGTCGAATCGGAAATCTCAGTATTTTTTGCTTTGAATTTTTCAATTAATTCTTTTTCTTCTTCAGGAACAAACAGGCATTTTTCTTTATCTTGCCAGTGGTATTTAAAGGCTTTGATAATTCTATGCTGGTTGTTGAGCGCCGTATGATAACTTTCTAAGCGCCTTTTCCCTTTAAAGAAAAAAGAAATAATTTTTCCTAATCCTTTCTCGTATTGATATTTTTCTGCTTTTAAACGCTGCTCTTTGCAGACTACTTTAATATCGGGGTGGTCAGCATTATTAGCGATAAATTCATTGATATGTTCAATATCTGTTTGCGATACTACCAAGGGCTTTTTTGTTGTCGTAGAGAAATTTTCTTGAAGCTTAGCAGCAATGTAAGAATATAGTATTTCTTCATCGCATATCTTCTGCTGTTTCTCTTCATCCCACTGGCAAAATTCTTTATAAAATTCTAACAGCGTAATTCTTGCTTTATGCAGATGGGTGCTGTGCAATAATCCAATAGTTTTTTGCAGAGGCATGTCTATTGAATCAAGCAAGAGGTGAGCGTAACTGCATATATCGAGGAATAAGCGGTGGGTTGAAGAATGAACGGAGAAGGGAATGCTGATGACGTGTTGTCTGTAGGGGGCGGTTGCAGCAAAAAAATCGCTGAGACGGGTAATGATGCTAGATTCTTGTATTTCTTCGGGTAGGGAAGTGGATTGAAAAAAATTATCATAGGCAAGAAAAAGCTGATGCTGGCCGATAATTTTTCCTGTACTGGTAAGACTTTTTACTTGGTTAAGGCGAAAATTAGCTAGGCAAAGCAGCTTTTCTTGAAAGTTCATCTTATTTTTTTCCTTTTGTTAATGAATAGTATATTATTAGATATTTTTTTAACAAAGTCAAAGGGGAGGGTAGGAGTAT
>CALMNI010000066.1 GCA_937868555.1 uncultured bacterium
CAATTCTTTTTGTTTCTTGTTCTTATTTTATTCATCTCCTATCTTATTTACGACAAAGCAACAGAACCACAACCAATTTCTTCCGAAGATGGATATGGCATAATAAAAAATATTGAAACGATTAATATCGTAACCTACAAATTATGGGTAACCGCCAACCATCCTTACGGTGGACGTATATTTGAGATGATAATTTATAATGCTCAGACAACGCCCAAAGAAAAAGAAACAGTGTACTACACTATTGATACCTATAAGGATGGAAAGAAAAAATTCACCAATGTGCGGAAATAATAAATTTTAAAAACACTGGTATTTTGACAGTGTTTTTTTTGATACATAGAAAAAAATAGTATTTTGTGCTAACATACATAAATTATGTTTACTCTCTCCTCCCCCTTCAAAGCGACTGGCGATCAGCCGGAAGCCATAAAAAAACTCGTTACCGGCCTTACAAAAGGCTATGAACGGCAAACGCTCTTAGGCGTTACTGGCTCCGGTAAAACCTTTACGATGGCCAACATCATCCAAGAAGTACAGCGGCCGACCTTAGTCATTTCGCATAACAAAACATTGGCTGCGCAGCTTTACGGCGAATTTAAAGCCTTCTTTCCGGACGCCGCTGTGCATTATTTTGTTTCCTATTACGACTACTATCAGCCGGAAGCCTATATTCCCCAAAGCGATACCTACATTGAAAAAGAAGCGACAATCAATGAAGAGATTGATAGGCTGCGGCACGCTGCAACGCAATCGCTCATTAACCGCCGCGACGTTCTCATTGTCGCCAGCGTATCCTGCATTTACGGACTGGGAGAAAAAGTTGATTATCTTGCCTTAAGCCAAGCTTTTTCGGTCGGACAAACACTGAAGCGCAATGAAATTTTACGGAAACTCATCCGGATTCAATATGTCCGCAACGATAAAGAACTGCAGCGTGGGCAATTCCGCGTCCGCGGCGATAGAATTGATATTCATCTTGCAACGGGCGAAGCGATTGTGCGGCTTTCGCTTTTCGGCGACACCATTGAAAAAATCTTAATTTTTAATATTAAACCGGATAAAGAAGCGGCTTGGTTAATGGAGCTTGATGATAAAAAAGGCGAATCGCTACAGCGCGTTAGCATTCTCCCTGCTAAGCACTACATGACAACGGAACCTAAATTAAATGATGCTGTTATTGCTATTGAAGCTGAATTGCAGGAACGCCTCAAGCAACTGCATGATAATGGGAAGATTGTTGAAGCCGATAGGTTGAAGCGCAAAACCGAATACGATCTTGAAATGATTAGGCAAGCCGGTTACTGCACCGGTATTGAAAACTATTCCCGCCATCTTTCGGGACGCGCCCCCGGTTCGCCCGCCGAAACTTTAATTGATTTCTTCCCCGAAGATTATCTTATGTTTATTGATGAATCTCATGTTACTTTGCCGCAAATACGCGGCATGCATGCCGGCGACGCCTCGCGCAAAGATACGCTTATTGAATTCGGCTTTCGCTTGCCGAGCGCCCGGGACAACCGTCCTCTTAATTACGAAGAGTTTGAAACTAAAATAAACCAAGTGATTTATGTTAGCGCGACACCAACGCCGTATGAAATAAAAGAATCAAAACAAGTCGTTGAACAAATTATTCGTCCGACTGGACTGCTTGATCCAAAAATTGAAGTCCGTCCGCGCGAAAATCAAATTAAGGACTTAGTTGCGGAAATTGAAATCCGCGTCCGAAAACGCCAACGTGTACTCGTAACAACGCTTACAAAGCGCATGGCCGAAGAACTAACCGAATATCTTGCTAATGAAAAAATCAATGTTACCTATTTGCACAGTGAAATCGATACCTTAGAACGAGTAGAAATTTTAAAACAACTGCGCGCCGGTACGCATGATGTCTTAGTCGGAATTAATCTTTTACGCGAAGGCTTGGATTTGCCGGAAGTCGCCTTAGTGGCTATTCTTGATGCTGATATGTCGGGCTTCTTAAGAACTGAAACATCTTTAATCCAAACCATTGGCCGCGCTGCCCGCCATCAAGAGGGCCAAGTCATTATGTACGGCGATACAATAACGCCGGCAATGAAAGCAGCGCTTGATGTAACGAATAGGCGCCGCAAAGTACAGGAAGACTATAATAAAAAACACGACATTACCCCTAAGACGGTAACTGCTGGCGAGCATGAAAGCATGATTGTATAAATTCACCCTCTCCATCTTTGATGGAGAGGGTGCCGAGCCTTAAGGCGAGGCGGGTGAGGTGAATAACGAGATAGCGTAGGCGACTTCTTCTTGAATACCGCTAATGCAATCGTACTGTTTTATTTCTTCAGCATTAACCCAGGCATGATCGGTAATTGCACCGTCTTCAATCTTCACTTCCCCGCTCTTATACTTCATCGTAAATTTTAACATCATTGCCGGAACGCCGTCAGGACGTATATAAGCAACACTATTAATATATAAAGGATGTCCGCTTACTTCTAAACCACATTCTTCTTTAGCTTCGCGCTCTAATAATTTTTCAAGCGCATTTTCATAATCATAGACATCACCGTTCATGCGCGTCGGAGTATTGATATCGATATCACTCCATTCAAATTTTCCTCCCGGAACGCAGTATTTACCGGGATGAACTTTTTCGCTTTCGCTGCGTTTCAAAATCAAGCAGCGTCCGTCGCTTTCTCTATAAATAATGACATTGGCGACAAAATAAAATAGTTGTTTTTCTTTAGCTTTCTCAAGTGATATTTTTTCAGCTTTCATGTTATTAATTATCGCTATCGTTTAAATATAAAGCCTTAACTTGGGCGTCAGTTAACGCTGCATTATACAATCTAACATTGTCAATACCAGTATTTATCTCGGAAGCAGTAGCATCCGATCGCATACCAAATCGTAAAGCACCAACTGTACTCCCCAAAGGAGTGGTGGAGGCTACTGAACCTACCATGCTGCCGTCAATGAAAAGCTTAAGCACTGTTCCATTATAGGTACAAAAAATGTGATGCCAACCCGTAGCTGGAGCGGTTGCGGTTGTAGATACTCCCCAGCCTGAGCCCGTACCAATAACACACCAACTCAACCCACTATCTTTAGCATAAATCCTGTAAGAATTGAGTTTATCCATAAGAATCGAGGAAGCATTAATACCTGTAAAGTCAGTCCATCCCCCAAAAGAAACCTTGGTTCCCGTAACATTAATAGATGAAGAGTTTGGAATAGAAACATAATCATTCGCGTTGGTAAAAGCAAGACAATTGCTATATTTGCAACCGCTTGAAGTTGTCCAAACTGGCGAAGCGGCTAAGGAACCCGTATTGCCATTGCCGCTGCTATCAGCCGTTGTAGGTGAGGTTCCCCCTTCATCAAGTTTCCAAAAACCGACTAAACCATCGCGGCTACTGCCCATACCTTGGGAGGTTGCCCAGGCCGCTCCATTTCCTAAAGAACCAGTGCCTGATCCCAAACAAGTTGCAAAAGAATAATCTCCGGTTGTATACGTATAACTATAATTATTATTTTCGCAGCTGCCATCCGTGCGCGGAGTCGGATTTGACGGTACAACCGCCATATAGGTCGTTGAGCCATACGCTAAAGATTGCCCCGGAGTAATAATAGTCGGATAATCATTATTATCGCTATAATACAATTCCATTGCCTTTGAAACTTGGTTCAAATCAGCAACCCGTTTTGAATCGCGCGCTTTTTGACGTGCTCCCCCTAAAGCCACAATCGCCAGCGTAGAGAGAATACCAATAATCGCGATAACGACCAAGAGTTCAATAAGCGTAAAACCTGTGCGCTGCTTCATACTGCCCTTAGGCAATCTTTTTTATAATTTCACCAAGCTCTTCTTCATTATTAAAATGAAGAACTATTTGTCCGCCGCGGCGAATGCGCTTAATTTCAACTTTAGCTCCGAAAAATTGGCGCAAGATCATTTCTTTATCTTTATCTTGGTAATTAATCTGCACGCGAGCCTGTTTTGTCCCTCCCATGCGTCGCGCTTCCAATAAGGTATCATCAACTTTTAGATGGCGCGCCTTAATGCGATGGAACAATTCAAATTGTTTTTGTTCAGAATCTAATCCAACTAAAATTTTGGCATGCCCCTCGGTAATTTCACCATTAACCAAAGCAAGTTGAATTTCTCCGGGTAATTGCAGAATACGCAGAGTATTAGTAACAACCGGGCGCGACTTGCCGAGTTTTTTCGCTAATTGTTCTTGGTTTAAATTAAACTCATCGGCTAATTGCTTATAGGCAATGGCTAATTCAACCGGATTTAAATCTTCGCGTTGAATATTTTCAATCAGTGCTAGTTCTAATTTTTCTTGGTCATCTGCCTCGCGGACAATAATGGGGACTTCCCGTAATCCAACAACGCGAGCAGCGCGCAAGCGGCGTTCGCCGGCAATCAGTTCATATCCATCGGCTGTGCGCGTTACTATCAAAGGTTGAATAATGCCATACTCCTTGATGGACTGTACTAACTCATCAAGCACAGGTTCGGCGAACTGACTGCGGGGCTGGCGCGGATTAGTCTTAATTAAATCAGTACTAACGCGAATCGCTTGGCCGTCATTAGCCAGCACAGTTGGCGGCGGCGCTTGCAGCGGATCATTTTTTTGCGGGATAAGAGAACCAAGTCCTCTACCGAGTCCGTTGGACATATAAAAATTTTTATGTCATTTCGACGACCCGCCAAAGGTGGGAGGAGAAATCTTGATTATTTTAGATTTCTCAGCCGCTACGCGGCTATCGAAATGACAATTTATAATAATATTATATCACTAATTACGTGGTCTTGTCGCGTTAATAACTTCAAGTGCCAACTTTTCGTACGCTCGGCCGCCTTTAGAAGAAGGATCATAATGCAGAATGGAACGGCCGTAGCTCGGCGATTCCGCGAGCTTAACTGAACGCGGAATAACCGATCTAAAAATACGATTGGGAAAATATTGATAGAGTTCATTTAATACCGAATTGGAAAGCCGATTTCGTTTATCAAACATTGTTATCACGGCGCCCATCACGCCCAAACTTGGTTTAAGGTTATTTTGTACAAGGCTAATGGTATGAAGCAATTGGCCCAAGCCTTCGAGAGCATAATATTCACTTTGCACGGGAATTAATATTTCGTCAGCGGCCACTAAACTATTAATCGTTAACAAGCCGAGTGAAGGCGGACCGTCGATTATAATATAATCATAATCTTCTCGTACTTGTTCAAGAATCTTAGAAAGCCGCGATTCGCGCTCTTCCATTCCAACCAATTCAATCCCCGCTCCGGCTAATGACATTGTCGCCGGGGCAACCGTCAAGCGTTCTTGCAAAGTCTTTTTTAAAACAGTGGCGATTTCTTTAACTCCAACCAGGGCTTCGTAAATTCCCGCTTCTAAATTCTTATGATCAATGCCTAATCCTGATGTAGCATTGGCTTGCGGATCAGTATCGACGAGCAATACGTGTTTGCCGTTGTACGCCAAATAGGCCGCAAGATTAACTGCGGTAGTAGTTTTTCCAACTCCTCCTTTTTGGTTTACAATTGAAATGATTAAACCCATATATAACTTCCTTATTATACCGTGCGCCCCTGCCTTTGACAATTATTAAAATTTTATTTACAATTTTGGAACACAAAGTCTCTCCCGAGTGTCATCCTGGACAAGCTCCGTGCAACGGAGCGCAGGTCCAGGATCCATTAATAGCTCAAGATAATAATAAATCGCCTATGGAGGGTAAGCGATATTATGTTTATATACTAGCTTCTGGAGTGCACGGTACCTTATACATTGGAATTACGAATAGCTTGTTACGCCGCATCCATGATCATAAAACTAAAAGGAATAAAAGCTTTACTTCGAAATACCGAATTGAAAAATTAGTATACTATGAAGTTATTGATGGCATAAGATCAGCTATTACAAGAGAAAAACAGTTAAAATTTTGGAAACGTCAATGGAAGCTGAATTTAATAAATAAATTTAATCCGGAGTGGAGAGATTTATATAAGGAAATCATTCAAGCGTATTCGTAATAATAGCCCCTGGCCTTCGCCAGGGTGACAAATGCCTCGATGGCGGAATTGGTAGACGCACACGACTCAAAATCGTGCGGAGCAATCCATGAGAGTTCGATTCTCTCTCTGGGCACAAAAAAACCCTTCAATATGAAAATATTGGAGGGTTTTATTTTTTTTTATTTATTTACTTTTTTTTATTTTATCCATTCATTATAAACCATTAATCGGAAGAGCGTCGTGTAG
>CALMNI010000067.1 GCA_937868555.1 uncultured bacterium
AGCCGCTGTATTTGCTGAGCTCGGAAGTGTTAGAGCTTTGACCCAGGGCTTGTTCGAGCTTAGATTTAATGCTGTCGATGGTACTGGAACGATAGGAACATTGGCATAATGACATCAGCATGGAACGGGAAGGAACGAAGGGGGATTGTTATGTCTGACCGCCCTGTAGACCCTGAGTGCTATTATCGTACAAAGCAACAAGTTGAAATCAATACCAATAAAATAATCATAATCGAAAAACAAATAGCTGATATTATAGAGGCCAAGCTAATAGCAAAAGGCGCTGCGCAGGGAACCAAGGCGACGATATTCGCAGCTGGTTTGCTTGTGATTATTAGTGTATCGATTGTCATAAGTCTATTTATTGCTGTTATCAATGGGAAATTATCGATAGGGGAGTTTTTGAAAATTGTATTTTAACAGCATTGATTTGCTAGTAAAGCTTGAAGGGCTAAAGAATAAAGTTTACCTGGATGGCGCGGCTAAAAAGACCATAGGAATAGGCCACTTATTAACAGCAGAGGAACTGCTCACGTCTAAGATAAAAATAGACGGTAAATATTATGATTATTCTTTAGGGCTAGATGATCATTTATGTAAAAAGCTTTGCTTGCAAGATTTGGAGAGATTCATAAAGGCCGTTGATTCAATCGTTTATGTTGACCTAAATCAAAATCAATTCAATGCACTTGTAATATTCTGTTATAACGTTGGAATAAGAGTATTTAAAGAATCTACCTTGGTTAAAATGCTTAATGAGGGCAACTACAAGGCCGTTCCATTGCAGTTAAAAAGATGGAACAAGATCGGAACCACTGTATCACAGGGTCTTGTGAACAGAAGAGACGCAGAAATAAAGCTTTGGTTGACGCCTGAATGATATTTTTATTTTCGCTAGCAATAGATTTTAATTTCAAGAAAAACATATATGATTATGGGATAGTTTCACTTGAAAATATCTCAAGTGGCGAATCATGGCTTGTGAGAGGCCATGAACAAGGCAATGGATATGGTAGCCCTTATCAATTCTCATTTGTTATAAAATTAAGTGATAGTTCAGCTTATGCAATTGGCTTATGCGGTAAATCCCCAAGCAGAGAGCAAAGGCAAGCAGTTGGTGAGTTTTTGGAAAATGTCATTGGAATACCTAAAAGGGTACATTTCCAGCGAATGCGGCAAAATAGAATAACTAACAACAATATGGGGTTCAAATAAATGCTGGAAACATATATAAAGCAGTTTGTTGATTTATTTAATAATTGCAGAAAGGCTATTTCTGTCTGCGTGATCATTGTTATTTTATGCGCAATTGGTTATCTGTTGAACTAAAAAACAACATGCTATTCAGGCGCATAGCTATAATATACGCTTGCGCAATGGTGACTTATGTAACATTGTGGTCGTGTGGATACGCATATAGCAGCAACTTACCAGGGGGTGAACTTGCTTTAGTTATAGCATCAATACAGGCGCCTATAACAATGCTGTTTGGTTATATGTTTAATGAATATAACAAGGCTAAGCGCGATGGTGGCGCATAATGCGCTATTACCGCCAGATAATAAACTAATTTTCCAGGGCTACCCCAAAATAAATAAACATTATGCGCCGCAATGGATTATACTATAAAACAGCTTTGTGTATTATCCGGTGCAAATTATGAAACTGTCAAAAAACGGCGCTATAGGGGCTGGACTGATGACCAGATAATAAATAATAGTAAACCAAGGGGATATTGCTTTGTAATAAATGACAAGCGAATAACTCTTAAAGAGCTATCTATTAAGTACAATATATCAGTTAATGTATTAAGAGCAAATCTAAAGCTATATTATAGGCTTGAGGATATAATAAGAGCATCCAAAGGGCATAAAATTGTTAAATCCCATCGATCTAATAAAGGCATTCGTAGCAGCAAAATCCACATGGATTAAGTATGCAATTGTTATAATTTTGGCTGTTTCCGTTTTGGCTTACGTATACGATGCAGGAAAGCGTTCTGAGCGTTCGGAATGGTTAGATAAGGAATCTGAGTTTTTAGCGCGTCAAAACGCGATTAAAGAAGAAAATTCTAAGCGCATAAAAGAATATCAAGCGAAATATGATGAAATTTTGATGGGAGCGTTCAACAACTATGAGCAAGAAAGAAAAAATCTTAATAATCGCATTGATGAGCTTAGCAATAAGCGCATGTACATCACAGCCGCAAAAGATTCCGGTTGCAATAGATTGCCCGCCAAAACAAAAGATACCGGCGGCATTGATAGCGCCACCGATAGAATCGAACTTTCTGGGGCGGATGGAGAAAACGTTCGGAATGACTACGGAACAGCGCAAAGATTAGTTTTGCAGTATGAGGAATTAAG
>CALMNI010000068.1 GCA_937868555.1 uncultured bacterium
CATAAATTGTGGTATACTGTAACTACTAATATTTAATCCCTCGTGCTATGTCTCTTTATCGTTCTCTCATTAAACAGGCTTTTGTCATTGCCTGGGAACATAAGTATCTTTGGTTTTTTGGTTTGTTTGCGACCTTGGTTGCGAGCAATTTAGAAATCGAACTGGTTAACCGTTTTGCTAATAGGGGTTTTACCCTCTATGATTGGCAGCGCTGGGCGGATACCGGTATTTTTAGCAGCAAGACATTAAGTAATTTGGGTCAGCTCGCACAAAGCCAGACCGGATCTTTCATTTCTTTGCTGGTAATTATTGCTATTTTTCTTGCTCTTATGGCGGGGCTCGTATGGCTTTCAGTTGTTTCGCAAATCGCCTTAGTTTCCAATAGCAACAAGGCTCTCGGCACAGGTCGGCGTCTAACTGTTGCGGAACGTCGGCATGATACGTCAGTTGGTTTTAAAGAAGGAAGAAAATATTTTTGGCGCGTATTAGTTCTTAATATTGTTGTCCGTTTCACTATATATATACTGGCGGCTATTAGCATTGTACCAGTAATGATTTGGACAGCCGGTCAAGGCCCCTTATTTAGTTTGGTATATTTAGTTGGATTCATTGTCTTTTTAGGCATTGCTCTTTCCTGGTCTTTGATTTCCAAGTACGCTATTGCTGATATTGTTATTCGCCAACGTCCTTTTGGCGAAGCCGTTCGCTCTTCTTGGAAGCTATTTTGGAATAACTGGCTTGTGAGCTTAGAAATGGCCTTTGTATTGTTCGCGCTAAGCTTGGTAGCCAGTATTGTTATAATTTTAGGAGTGATGGTTATCGCGATTCCTTTTGGATTACTGTACGTTGCCGCAATTTTTCTTGGTTCATATCCGATCTTCGTAGTAGTCATCATTTTAGCCGTTTTAGCTTCTTTGGGAATAATTATCATCGGCGGCTCTATTTTAACGGTTGTACAAACGACGGCCTGGGTAGGCTTATTTAACCAGCTCATGGGTAAGGGAGCTGAAAGTAAATTAGAGCGAGTATTTAAAGAATAATACGATAGGCGTTTGGATTAAAAAAAGCCCGCGCTAAGCGGGTTTTTTAGTTCTTGAAGCTGCTCCTGTCTTTTGGTATACTAAGACGATTCCCTCCTTTATTATTAAATGAGGGTATGAAAAAAGAAGAAATTACTATGCAAGAAATCTTGGAGGCTATTAATGAGTCCTCTACAAAAATGCAGCAGCAGTTTGTTGAATTTAAAGAAGACTTGCTGCACGAAATTCATTCTCTTGAATTACATATGAACGAGCGTTTTGCGTATCATGAAACGTGGCTGCGCCGTATTGAGTCAAATATGGCGACTAAGAATCAGCTCGGTACTTTATGCAGTATTTTGGAAGATAAGAATATCCTTTCTTCTTTTGAAAGGATACGGGTTAGGAATTCGTAAATTTTTTTAAGGTTTTAAAATCTTCTAGTAAGATTGCCCGCTTTGAACCATTATATAAAGCAACCGCTGGATGATAGAGCGGTATAATAACAACCTCTCCCCAGGTTGTTTTTGCTTTGTAGTAAGAGCCATGATTTTGGCTGATTGGTTTAATGTTATGTTCTAAGCAAAACTCAGATAAGATTACATTCATCGAATACCGTCCAAGGGTGGCAATGATGCGAGGTTGTATAATACTGAGCTGGCGCAGAAGAAAGGGTGAGTACAGTCCTATTTCTTTAGGAGAAGGGTCTCTGTTCTCTGGCGGCCTGTCATTAACAACGCTTGTTATATAGACATCTTCTCGCTTGAGATTAATGGATTGCAGTAGTTGATCGAGCACTTTTCCCGAAGCTCCGCAAAAGGGCTTGCCAGTTAATGCTTCATTTTTGCCCGGTGCTTCGCCAATAAGAACAATGCGGGCATCAAGGCTTCCCGCGCCAATTACGGGCTGGTAACCGTTTTTTATTCGGTAGGCATAGAGCGGAGATTTTTTGAGATTAACGATCTCATCGCTTAGACGGCGAATGAGGCTTTGTTTGGAGGGCATAGTATTATTTTATCACATAAAACAAAGCCCGCCGCTTGGTAGCGACGGGTTTTGGAAAACCTTTTATTTACATAAGGCTTTCGAGGTTTCCACCATCTTCTATCTTAATCTCACCATTATATTTTCCACAAGCTTTTATTTCAGTTTTATAAGCATTCCAGGCGTTATCACGAGCAGTAACAAGAGATTTAACGTTAGCCTTAGTGGCGGTATGATAGCTTGCTGTGCAGCTCATGTTTGCAGATTGTTGTTCAGCAGCTGATCCTAAAGTAATCGCTTTGAGTTGGCAGCTGGTTCTTGCATCGATTGAAGCATTAGTGCTGGAGTTAAAACTATTTAAAGCATTTTTAATTGCTCCATCTTTTTTTGTTATGTCGTAGTCAACACAGGCGCGAGCTTCAGTTGTTACCATAGCTGATCCGCTGATACGGCGATAACCCCACAATGCAGTGCCTACCTTTTTAATATTTTCGAAATTTTTTATCTCACCTGGATTGGAAATTCTTTCTAGCATCGCGGCTAAACGGATGCCAAAAAGGTCGTTGCCGCGTTTAACGATGTCGCGAAAATTTTTAATCTCTGAAGGACTGGATATTTTCACGCGTCCATCAACTTCGGCGCTATTGTTAGCGTAGACAGCGAAACTAACGCTGCTGGCGACAAGAATCGCCATAAAAATGAATAAAAATTTCTTCATACACGTATGACATTAAGCCTCCGGTCAATAATTAATGGCCGACGACATATGAATTAGTGTATAGTACTACGGGCTACTAGACCTATTGTTTCAGTTTGATTATTTATTGTTTAATATTAGCTTAAATCTAAAAGACTAGTAAAGTTGGCTTATAAAATATAATTAACATTTAGTTATAAAAAAGCATTCAATATATATTAAATACATTTATTAATGCTTATACC
>CALMNI010000069.1 GCA_937868555.1 uncultured bacterium
ATCGGCTTATTTTTAATAAAAAGAGCGATTGATAAAATACTAGAAACATGCAAAAAGGAGAAGGATTCTCCTTCGCCGGTGGAAATTTTCGTGGGTACTGACACTCAAGCTGGTTTTAATCTTATACAAAAGATGCAAGAAGAGTATAAAGATCGAGTTTTGTTTCAAATTACTGACAATCATGAAAATGATGATTCAGAAGCGCCTGAGCTTCAATCTAAAACATAAAAATTTATCTTTATTTTGATTGTATGACTAAAAACATTTTTAAAAGCATTGGCGCTTGTTTGGCCGGTATACTTGTTGGAGTAATTCTATCTCTAGGCACTGATAAAGTGTTAGAAACATCTGGAATATTGCCGCAAGGCAATCTTTGGGTCGAACCCGGACTTATTATATTCGTATTGTTGTATCGTACGATTTATAATTTTATTGGTAGTTATATCGTCGCCTGTCTAGCTCCGAATCATCCCATGCGACACGTATTAATTGTTGGAGTCCTTGGAACGCTCGCTAGCATTATTGGCGCTGTAACAACGGCTAATATGAATCTTGGCCCGGCTTGGTATGCATGGACCTTAGCGGTGCTTTCTCTCCCAAGCTCATGGCTAGCCGCTTGGTTATATCTTCGTAAAAGATAATAAAAAGTATTAAAAAATAGGAGCATATGAGCTCCTATTTTTTTTATGTTTCTAACCTTAAAATTCGCTCCCGAATTCCCCGAAGATTCTCCCTTCTTTAATAACAAAGGTGGATACTTCCGAATAGCGGCGATTGCCGGCAGCATCAGCCGAAGAAATTCTATAAAAATATTTGCGGGGCTTAAGCGTAACGGTAGTTAGCGAATGGTCTGTTGTTAGGGCTGAGCGGGAAGCCATTTTACCAAAGGCTTCGGTTGGTCCGTACTCGAGCAAGGAGTCGGCGGGTTCATCGGTTTGCCACGTAAAGATTGCTTCTTGTCTTTTTATTACAACTTCCAAACCTTGAATGTCCGGGGCGGTTACATCAAAGTTGCTGCGCAGGGTATTGGTAGTCGTATCAAGAATGGAAAGCCTGTTGTCCTGGAAGCGGGAAATATATATGTCGGTACCGGCAACGCCCATGCCCGCTGGGGAATGGCCGACAAAGATAGTTTTTATAACTGTATTCGTTTGCCGGTCGATAATAGAAATTGTGCCTTCATCAAAATTTTCGACATAAAGCATTTGTCCGACAACGGCGACTCCGCGCGGGCCGCGGCCGACGGGGATGAGAGCGGTAACGGCATTCGTAGTAGAGTTGATAACGATAATTTGATTAGTGCGATAGGCAGTAACATACACAGTTGTACCAGCAACAGTTACGCCTCGAGGGCCATGGACTCCGAGCGGCAGAAGAATGGTATTAGTAACAGTATTTGTTTGGGCATCAATAACGGAAACGCTGTTGCCGCCGCCGTAATTAGGATCGCCGTAGTTGGCAACGTACAAATTATTTCCCAAGGCTTTAATCCCTCGAGGATAAATCCCAACGGGGATAGTTTCTGTAACGGTATTGGTGGCGGAGTTTATGACGGAAACAGTGTTGGATTGTCCATTGGTTACGTATACCATTGTTCCTATACGTTCAACATAATAGGGCTTAATGCCAACAGGAATAGTCGCTGCAACGGTATCGGTTGCAGTATTAATGACCGTCACCGTATTTGAAAGGGTATTGGCAACATATACATACGTAATGCCGTTTAAGGCAACAAGCGTCAATCCGTATGGCTCATCGCCTGTTTGGATGGTATTAACGAGCGTTTTATCGGAAAGACGAATTACTGAAACCGAATGAGCGCCCTGGTTAGCAACATACATATACTGCACCCCATTTTTTGTTACCGGGGCGGAAACTTGGTAAGGGTTAAAACCAACGGGGATTTCAACAAAGGAGCCTATGCTGATATTTTTGTTGTCACCAAGGTTACGCGTAATAAATGAATTTTCGCCTGTGAAATTTCCTGGCGAAGAGGGGAGAAGATAGCTAGTACGAGTATGATTATGTTCATCAGATACCGAAGCGCTGATAATAGTACTAACTGACAGGTCGGGAATATATTGATTGGCACCAATGACATATGATCCGGAAAGCGTATTTTCATTGACTTGGTTAAGAATTGTTTGGCCTCCGGAATTAAAACGAATGGTCATGGTAGATCCTATGCTCAGAGGACTATCAAAGATGGCGGAAATAGCAATTACATCGCCAGCATGGTAGATGCCATCGGGGGTAGGGGACGTAAAAGAAAGTAATTGGGGTTTTTGGCTGGGTAGATTAGGAATATCAATAACTGATAGACTGCTCGGGCCATCATGAATTTCTGGGTCGTTAGGCTGGTTGTTGGCAACATACAATTTGTTATTGGCCACCGACATATAAAATGGAGATTTCCATACCGGGAGAACGTCAACAACAGTGTCGGTTATAGTATCGATAACAGAAATTGTTTTAACTTGCTGGTCATTGCCACTGACAAAAACGTAGTTGTTAAAGGCAACTGCCTGATAGGGCATGTGCGAAAGCGAAATCGTCTTTTCTACTTGGTTTGTAGCAACATTGATTACTGATACTGAAGTGCTGCGACGGTTTGGTACGTATACGTGGTTGCCAACAATGGTTGAAAAATAAGGATCTTCTTGGCCAAGTGCAATGGTCGCAATAACAGTGTTATTTGTTGTATCAATGACTGAAATGCTGCGCCCTTCGCCGTTGCTAATAAATAATCGGGTGCCATTGGTGGCGCCGAAATACGGCTGCAGGCCCACTTGAATGGTTGCCATAACTGTATCGGTAGCGGTATCAATTACGGAAACGGAGTGGCTGAGTCGGTTTGGAACGTAGACGCGAGTTCCGACCGTAACCGGGAAATAAGGAGCGGTGCCGACGGGGATAGTAGCTGTAACCGTATCAGTGTTGGTATCAATTACCGAAACCGTCGTATCGCTTTGGTTGGCAATATATACTTTAGTCCCAGCGACAGTAGCAAAATAAGGACCCAGCCCAACAGGTAGAGTGGCGATAACCGTATCATCAATCGTATTGATAACAGAAACAGAGCCGCTGCCGCGGTTGCTGACGTATAGTTTAGTACCCACTAAAACTGGAACTTCAGGGTCATAGCCTACGGGGATAGTAGCAATTACTCTATCCGTGAGTGTATTAATGACAGTGACCGTACCACTGTGTTTGTTGCTAACATAGAGTTTATTTCCGACGGGCGTTGAATAGACAGGGGCAGCGCCGACAGGAATACCGGCATAGGCTTGATAGTCAGTAAATGATGAAACTTCGTTGTCGAGTATTGTACGCAGCGGAGTTCCGATCGGGTGGTATGAAACTAAGGCGACATCTTGCATCGTAAGAGTTTGAGTAGTCGTTAAGATAACTTCTTTGCCCGAAATTGTCGCGTCAGCAATTACTACTGTTTGGCCGTTACTAGTAAGATTGTAATCTTCTGGAAGGGGAGTAGGATCAGTCAGTAACGTTTCTGGATATTCAATAATAACTTGGTTGCGAAGAATGTATATATTTGTAAAGGAAACCGTGGTAACTTCTGGATCATCAGTAGTTGAATCTATAAATTCTTGGGTGAGTTCTTTTTCCGGAAGAACAGATAATTCAGAAACGGCGCTTGCATCAATGGGTGCGAATGTCGGTTCAGACTTGGCAAAAACAGGCAGAGCGGTAAGAAGTCCGAGGACTATAGTG
>CALMNI010000070.1 GCA_937868555.1 uncultured bacterium
ATTTATACCATCGCGCGTTACATTCTTAGAAGCAATCATGGTTTGGATAGCCGGTGTAACTTTTTCGGTCCAATGCTCAAGAGCCTCAAATAAAGTCGCCGAGGGCATCGCTTTAAGTCGTTTTTGAATTTGTTTGTTAACTATTCTTAAAGCTAAGTAATCCGCGCAATAAGACCAGGCTAACATACACGCTGAAAAATTCTGAAAGAAAACATTTTGTTGGCTGGCTTTTAAAAGAGCTATTTCCAGCGACAACGAATCCAAAAAAGCTCTTTCCTGCTTATTCCAAACTCCATATTCTCTAAGCTTGTAAATATGCTCTTTATATAAATTTTTCATTATTCCTTGGATGCCATTGATATGAAAAATTGTAAAATTATCTTCAAGACTGCCAGAAAGAACTATATTATTCCACTCACCAGCAAATTCTTCATATTTTTTTAGAATAAAACGTTGGCGCTTCATAACATCAACCGGCAGCATTCCGTGTACTTCAACTTTTTTTATTATATTTGCCTCAAAGTTGAACAAAAGCTTGTTTTCAACCATAGGAACTTTATTTTGAAAAAAGTCTCTAATAATAACGCCAAAACTAGTATCTATGCGCAATTCCTTTTCTAATGCCGCAACAGAAGTTTCAGCTTGCGGATAAGGTAATGACATTGAAATCCGTAGAGCATTGAAACGGGAAGCAATAATTTTTACAAAGGAAAGAGAGGGCTTTTCTTTATGCCTTAAACAATACATCAACCCTATAAGGCAAACCATTACATGTGTTTTATTCCCTCGCTCTTTAAGCAAGTGTTCATACTCTATTATTTCTGTGAGTTTATCCTCATCGCGATTGCGAAAGGCATTTATAATTAATCTTTTTACGTACTTCATTGTTGAAATATTTTTTTTATTTGGGAAATATGTTTTTAAATAGTTGCCTAAGTTATACAGGATATTAGTTAATATGTCAATGGCTTTATTAAAAAAAGCCATGCTATACTAAGGCCATATATGGCTAATTCTAAAAAAATATACGATGTCATTGTTATTGGCGGCGGCCCGGCCGGGATGATGGCGGCTGGTCGAGCGGCGGAACTGGGACAAAGAGTATTGCTATTAGAAAAAAATGCCAGTCTTGGCAAAAAGCTTTTAATTACCGGCGGCGGAAGATGCAATGTTACTAACGCGGAATTTGATGAACGGCGCTTTTTGGCAAAATTTAAAGATGCGAAGAAATTTCTCTTCTCCCCTTTCGCCCGCTTCAGTGTTAAGGAAACCATTGATTTTTTTGAGCACAAAAACATGCCCATTAAAATCGAAGCGGAAAACCGAGCTTTTCCGGTAAGCAATTCGGCTAAATCAGTTTGGGAAGTATTGGTTGCGTATATGAAAGCGAGTAACGTTGAAGTAATGACTAATTCCGCTGTCAGCGGTTTTCAATATGCCTACGAATTAATTACGGGCGTACAACTTAAAAATAAAACTCTTGTACAAGCCAATAATTACATTCTTGCCACCGGCGGAACTTCGCGTCCGGAAACCGGTTCAACTGGCGACGGTTTTGGCTGGTTAAAAACTATTGGCCATACCGTTATAGAACAAAGCGCTGCTCTTGTACCGGTCATGATAAAAGAAAAATGGGTTCATACCTTAGCCGGAGTATCCTTAAGCGAAGTGAAGGCAACCGTATTACAAAATAATATTAAACAAGCAACGGCTACCGGAAAATTATTATTTACCCATTTTGGTTTAAGCGGTCCATTAATTCTTAATATGAGCCGTGATATTGGCGAGCTTTTAAAATACGGACCAGTATCGCTGATATTAGATATCATGCCCGGCCGCGATATGGCTGATATTAATGCGGAAATTTTAAATAAATTACAAGAAAATCATACCAAAAGATTGCGCAATGCTCTCAGCGGCTTAGTACAAACGTCCCTTCTTAATGCGATTATAAAAGTATCGGGCATTGATGCGGGAAAGCCGGCTAACTCTGTTACGCGCAGCGAACGCCAACAGCTTGTGCAACTCTTAAAAAAATTACCCATGACTCCAACGGGTCTAATGGGTCTTGATAAAGCGATTATTGCCAGCGGTGGCGTTAAGCTTGAAGAAGTTGATTTTAAAACGATGCGCTCTAAACTTTTTTCTAATTTATATCTTGTCGGCGATATCCTGAACATTGACCGTCCCTCCGGCGGCTATAGCTTGCAGTTATGTTGGACAACCGGTTATGTTGCCGGTTCTAGTGCGGCGCAAAAATCGTTATAAGTTTTTTCCAGTTCAGCGATAATGGGGTGATCAAAAGTATTCTTTACCGTTTCCAATACCGCTCCGAAAAATTCCCGACGCGTATCATCGCCGCCGTGGAATCTATTCCAAAACTCTTCACCTTCTTTTTCTGCCGCTTCCATCATGGAACGCATATTGTGAATTTTATCAGCCGCGCAGATCATCATTGATTCAAGACTCCCCTGTTTAATAGTTTCAATATACAACTGCTTTCTTTTTTCAAAAGGCAAGCTTTTTTCTTCGCTGACGCCTTTTACGATATCAGCCACCCGCTGTCCGCAATCGCTGATAAGTTGTTCCATGGTATATCCCTTCACATCTTCAAGCGTATCATGCATTAAAGCGGCGATTATACTATCCTCATCATCAGTATACTGCGCCACTATCCACGCAACAGCAAAGGGATGGCTAATATAGGGCAAAACATCGGCCGTTTTACGGACTTGACCGTTATGCAAACGGGCGGCAAGGTCAATGGCTCTTCGTAAACGCTCAGTAAGTTTCATATTACTCAATGTTCAAAATAGTATATTCAATCGTTCTATCTTTTAAGGCAACGCGCGCTTTGTCTCCTATTTTTTTTCCAAGCAAAGCAATGCCTAAGGGCGAATTGTGGGAAATGATATTTTTAAGCGGATCAACTTCCGTAGAGCCAAGCACTTGGTATTTTTTTTCCTTTCCTTCCAATGAAACGGTAACAGTATGCCCTAATTGAACAAAGGCGGCATTGCTATCAGCTTCAATAATGATAGCCTTTTTCAACTGCAGTTCTATATCTAAAATCGCTTGGTTAATGCCGCGCAGTTTTGCTTTAGCAACTTGGTAGCCGGCATTTTCGGAAAAATCGCCGTGTTCGGCCTGCGTCGCGACTTCTTTCATCCATTTAAAACGGGTGACTTTTTTTAATTTCTCAAGCTTTTCCTTGAGCTCAGCAAACTTAGCCGCCGTGATGTGCGGATCCATTTTCGTTAAGGCTTCTTTTTCGCTGCGGCGTATGGGTACTTGCATATGATATATGGACAGTATAGCAGAAAATGGCCTTTTATTGACAAAGCGCTCAATATTGCTAAGATAAGACCAAATTGGAAATTAAAAATTTAAAGCCGGAGAGCCTAATGTCAACAATATTTTCAGAAAAATGTTATAAATTAAACGAAATTCCCTCCCCCGACTCTTACGCGCAAATTATCTCTTTAGTACATAAAGTTATTACTCGAAGCCCAGTCTCGGCAATTACCGGAGCCTGTTTTGTAAGTTCAATAATTGGCGGAAACCAAGGATCGTCGAGTGACGTTGACCTTGTCGTAACCCATAAAAACAATATTGGAAAAGTCGCCGAAATTCTTAGGCAAATTGTACTGGAGGCTGCCAAACTGTTTGTCCCCTTTGATTACATCCCTATTAATGAAAAACTCAAACCTTTTGTTTTGGAAAAATATATAGGGACACACTTTCAAAAGGTAATTGAGTATTTTTATTTAAACGGCGGCAAGATCCGAGGCAATGTAACGCGCTCCTTCCCCAACCAAGGCTCTTTTAAAAACTGCGCTCTTACCTATTTTGCGCATAAATCAAAAAAGCTTTCTACGGCTCTTATTGCCTATCCAAGTATGAGTACCGATGAACGCATGGATATTTTAGGCGATACGCTCCATTCCGTAACTAATGGCGTTCGCATATTTCTCGCCGCCCGAGGAAATGAATTAGCAGAAGTTCTAAGCGCTGACAAAAAGAAACTTCTAATAATGTATGAAGGCGAAGGCAGAAAATGGGAAGT
>CALMNI010000071.1 GCA_937868555.1 uncultured bacterium
AGTATTGTTATTACTCCCTGGGATAAAGGCGTGCTCAAGGATATAGAAAAAGCCATCGTTGCCGCTGATTTAGGCGTTGGAGTTGTTAATGAAGGAGAGAAGATTCGTTTGACGGTTCCCATGCTAACGGAAGAAAATCGCAAAGAACTTGTAAAAAAGTTAAACAGCAAGATGGAAGAAGCCCGCATTGTTATCCGCCAAATTCGCGATGAAGTAAAACAGGCCATTGAAAAGGCTTTTGATGATAAGGAAATGTCCGAAGATGATAAATTTCGCTATATAAAGGAATTAGATGAAGCTATTACGGCGCGTAATGATGAAATAAAAGCAGTCCGCGACCATAAAGAAAAAGATATCATGACTATCTAACTCAGTTTGAAAAAATACACCCTATGTTGCTTACTATTGTTATTTTTCTTGTCGTTTTAAGTATTTTAGTGCTCGTACATGAATTTGGGCATTTTATCGCTGCGCGTAAGTTCGGTGCCGGCGTTGAGGAGTTTGGTTTGGGGTTTCCTCCGCGCCTCTGCGGAATCTATAAAAATACCAGCGGCGTTTGGAAATTTGTGTGGTGGAACCGTGAAGTTAAGGATGCCGCCGGAACTATTTATTCCTTAAATCTTATTCCCTTGGGTGGTTTTGTTAAGATTGACGGCGAAAATGGTGAAGACAAAGATAGCCCGCAAAGCTTTGCTCATAAGCCAATATGGCAGCGCGCCATCATGTTGTCGGCTGGCGTAATTATGAACGTGCTACTGGCGGCAATTTTCATTAGCGCAAACTTTATGATAGGCGCTCCGCAGGCCATTGATGGCTCTGATCTAAGCGGCGCGATTGTTAGCAATAGGCGCATTCAAGTCATGGAAGTGCTGCCTGATTCGCCGGCACTTAAAGCTGGTTTAAAGGGGGGAGATGAAATTGTTTCTGTTAATGATCAAAGTTTCGCGACCTATAGTCAATTGCAAGCATATGTCGGCGATAAAGCTGGTCAGCCGCTTCAGTATACAATCCGCCGCGGGCAAAGCGTTGAAGACAAAACAATAATTCCTGAAGTAATGGCCTCAACATCGCGGGCCGGCATCGGCATATCTATTGCTGAAGTAGCGAGCGTTCGTTACCCCTGGTACGCGGCGCTATGGGAAGGAATTAAGACCACAGGTCTGCTCATTGTTTCCATTTTTATAGGATTTTACCAGCTCATTGCTAAAATTGTTAGCGGCGGGGGAGTGGGTTCTGATGTGGCTGGTCCGGTTGGGATTGCTGTCTTGACGGGCCAGGTCGTTGATCTTGGATTCTCCTATGTATTGCAATTCGCCGCTCTCTTATCATTGAATTTGGCAGTTATTAACTTCCTGCCTTTCCCGGCTCTTGATGGAGGACGCGTCCTTTTTCTCATTATTGAAAAAATTAAAGGACGTCCGGTTAAGCAAAGTACGGAAGCGCTTGTACATAATATTGGCTTCATGTTG
>CALMNI010000072.1 GCA_937868555.1 uncultured bacterium
TGAAAAAAAAATTAAAAAAGCCCTTTTCCCTCTGCGGAAAGTTTTTTTTGAAAACTATATTGAAGGTTCTACTAAAATAATTAATAATTTCTTGGAATTAGAAACAAAAAGTATCGAAGAACTTTTAGAAAATTATACTGAGCTTGAATGCCCATGGATTGCCGTTTTCTTTATGGCTGATTGCCTTGAAGCTGAAATTAAATCGCGGGCTGCTGCTTTAGGGTATGATGCCGAGGCAGTTATTGCTTCGCTTGTATCTTCTCGAAAAACCTTATCGACCGAAGCCCAAGATGAAATGAGGAATATCAAAGCACTGATGCGGGCGCAAAAGCCTGGAATAGATGAACGTATTGACTCTTTTGTAGAGAAATATGCATGGATGGGGACTCATCACTTTTGGGGAGAACCATTGACGCGAGAACGATTGTTGTCCGAGATTGATAATCTAAAAGAAATAAAGATTGAGGAAAAAACTGTATTAGAAGATATAGATAGTGATGTACGATTTTTAATGAACATTGCCGAAGGGCTCATTTGGATAAGAACCCAGTGCGCGGAAGTAGCTGCTCTCGTAACCTATAGGCATCGCCCTTTAATTACAGAGGCGGCGCGCAGTATAGGGATGGGTTATGATGATATTATTTGGCTCACACACAAAGAAATTATTACGGCCATGCAGGGCGGGAACATTGTTTCTTTAGAAGAAATTGAAGCGCGCAAGAAAGGCTGGGGAACTGTATTAGAAATTAATGGTTCAACTGTCTTTACCGGCGATGAATTATCTCATGAGCTTGGACGTTTTGTCCCTCAAGCGGCGATGCACTCTAATGATGTCAGCGAGATTAAGGGAACGGTAGCCAGTAAAGGTATGGCGCGGGGAATAGTGAGAGTTATTCATGTTCCTCATAAAGTTCTTGATTTTGAAACCGGAATGATACTCGTTGCGCCGGAAACAACGCCGGATTATATCGCCCTTATGAAACAAGCAGCAGCGATCATTACTGACAAAGGAGGAATTACATCGCACGCCGCCATTGTTTCGCGTGAGCTAGGAATTCCGTGTATCACGGGAACGAATATGGCGACTCAAGCCTTGCATGATGGCGATCTTGTTGAGGTAGATGCTCAAAATGGTATTGTCAAAATAATAAAATAATTATAAAATATAGACATGAAACAAAAAATTTATATCGCTCTTGTTACTTTGTTGGGAATTTTATTCGGAACGCTTGTTACGTCGCTGATTGAAACGCAATTAATTTATGCGTCTTTGTCTTCGGGACATATTCCGGCAAGCTATGGCGATAATTTTTACTTGTCTCCATTCTTATCACTTGGAATTTTAATTGCCGCGACTGTAGGCGGCTTCTTGCTTGGACATAGTTGGTGGCGTTATGTATATGTTGAAAGGCGGCACTGGTCTGATGGAGTGGCTAAAAGCTCTAAACCCGCGAAGACAGTTACGAAAGTTAAAACTAAATCAGTTTCCAAAAAGAAAAACCGGCGCTAGTCCGGTTTTTTTGTTTACCCCATCCCTCTTAGATTCACCCCCCCCCTGCCTGTCGGCAGGCAGGTAGCCCCTCCCCATTTCCAATTTTAGGTTCACCTCACCCCTTCCCCCTCTCCATCTTTGATGGAGAGGGGAACAAAAAGCCCTTATCTCAGCGGTTATGAGATAAGGGCATTATTTATTTCCTCTTAAAATAATTCTTAATATCAGTCCAGAGTTCCCCGAAATCCACGCATTGTATTATAAACCTAATTATGTACATTATGAAGGCTGGTATAAAGAACAAACACAAAGGATATATTATGATTAAGAATGATTTAAATGTTATGGCCGCAATCGGAATTGCTATTATTAGCGCTAAGGTTAAAATACTACATGCATATGCTAGAATATTCGTTACAATTTCATTTTTTTCTAAAAATCTTATTAACGGTGTACCAATAAAATGAACACAACAAACTAAACATAAATAACAAATAAAAGGGACAATTGATGCAATGTAGATACAGCGTATTACAGTAGCGGGGGTGCCCAGAAGATATGTATGCTGTTGCACAAAAATAGTCCGAGACGAATCGAGTGAATATTTTCTTTCTACTTCGTAGATTCTAATGTCCCAGGGGTGAAAACTATTTTCCGGAGTAGGAATGGAATCAGTATCAGCACTAGTGAAACGAAGGGACCGGCCTTCGCGCAGGGCAATATACTCCCAATCTTTAAAAACATATTTTGATGAATTATCAAGACTATCTTTACGAATATAAAACGATTCTTCATTTGGCGCTTGGAAATCGAAGTATGTAGTTGCCTTTTTTGGTGCCGGTAGACAGAAATATATTTTAGAGTTCTTTTGAATAATCGTAGTATTTTCTTCATTAAGAAGTTGCCAAGGTTTGTCGGCCTTTGTCGTTGTATAACAAAGTATACATAGAAGAATGAGTGTTTTCATTTTATTTTTTATAGGTTTTTAAATTGCGTAATCTAGGAGCCTATATCATAATAATATATTTGTCAAGTAATAAACTTGACAAAATACTAAACCTTTGCTAGGCTAAAGGTATGAATATAAAGAATTCCCTACAAAAATTAGGTTTTTCAGCTCAAGATGTTGAGGTTTACCTTACGGCCTTAAAGGTTGGCGAATCCTCGGTTGGGGCAATTATTGCTAAAACGGGCTTTCATCGGGAAATAGTTTACGGAGCTTTAAGCCGATTGGAGCAGCAAGGTTTAGTGCAGGCTTTTGAGAAGAAAAAAATTCGGCACTACCAAGCGCAAGATCCGGCCATTCTTGTTAGGAAAGAAAAAGAAAAAGCTGACTTAGCGCTTAGTATGTTGCCGCAATTGCAAGAATTATTTACACAGCCCGCTGTTTCAATAAAGGTGTATGAAGGCGCCGAGGGCCTTGAGGAGATAGAAAAAGACTGGGCGGCCAGTCTTAAGGATGGCGAGGAGTTTTATTGTATTGGCGGAGCTGGTGATGCTTGGTATGAAGTGGCAGCGCCATTTTATAAGAAATATCACGATCGATTGCTTAAAAGAAATATAAGATTGAAAACAGTAACCTATGCTAATGAAAGCCGCGGCATTGCCCGGTATGAAAATTTAAAATTTAATGCCATTAGGGTTTTGCCGGAAAATTTTCGAGTGCCTTCTTCCTCGGTAATCTACGCCGATAAGTTGTTGCTGCAAATTTTCGGAGAACAATATATAGGCATAGTAATTCAATCGAAAAAAGTTTCTGAAACATATAGACATTATTTCAGTTCTCTTTGGAAACAAGGAAAACCTTTAACTTAGTTTTAATATATGAAAACTCCAAAATTTGAAAAAATTTCCAGCCCCGAAAGGAAAGACGTATTATTGAAAGTATTAATAAGTCGGCATGGACCTAAACTGCAGGCCGCCGGTGAAAAAAATGTTTTGGCCTCATATTTTAAAGAAGCAGTAACAAAAGGTTTCAATGACATGGGCATTGAAAAAGGCGCAGGTGCAGTACATATCAGCGGCAGTCCAGTTGAGAGATCAAAAGAGACTATGGCTATTATCAATGAAGCTGCTGGAATAGAACGAAGAAGCGGCGAAGAAAAAACATTAGCGACGCCTTTTCAACCTGGTGCGCAAGCGGATAGCATAGAGGCGGCTGAAGATTTTGAAAAATTAGTTGCTTGGCAAGCAAAGCTTGAACCTTTGATTAGAGAGAGTGTTTCTAAAGATTTGCCGCACGCGAACCACATGGAGCAGGAAGCTGAAATTCGTAATCGCATCGATATGGAAGTGTTAACAGCCATGTTTAATGAGGGGGATAAAACTGCTCAAGAACGAAAATTCAAAACTACCTATAAGGACTTAGCCGATCGCTTTGCTAGTCGTTATGCTGGGTTCTTAAGCCACTTAGGAATACTGGATAAGTTTAGGCAACAGGGCGGCACGCAGCATCTGCAAACTCCCTACATTCAAATCGATGTTTCCCATTCTTTCCCAATAACTGCCTTTTTAAAAAAATATTTGGTTTTTGCTGACGGCCAGCGAGCAGAAATGCTTGATGCCAAAAACTTTTTTGAAAAAACCGGGGGCATTATACGCGAGTCTGGATTTTTGCGCCTCGAATATTACAAAGGCGAACCGCCCTTCGTTGAGATTGAGGCCGAATTTGCTCCCGGCAAGCCATTTAAAGGGCGCATAGAATTTTAATATATGGAAACCGTACAAAAGATCGATTGGTTTTGGGCGCATCGCCGTAATGCCAGTTTGCATCACTTTAGTTTTTTAATGGACGGGCTACGCCATAGCGGCTGGTTGCCGGCCGTTAATTTTTCTTTTGATAACCAAATTGTTATCGGCGTTCCGGGTAAGGGCTGTTATATTTTTTATGATAAGCAACAGCTTTCAAGCCAGGGAACATATAAAAATATACAAGCTAGCATAGATACAAATCCAAACTTTGTTAGCGATTTCAAGCGGCGCAGCGATGAAATCTTTGGCGCTATATTTTTTAAATGCCAGCGTATTGATGAAGAAAATTTAGAGCTAGTATCACAAGAGGAGCTAGCCGCACTCTACCAGGAATTTATTGCGGCTATCACAATTGCCCCTATCATTACCGTACAGCTGTGGGGAATTGAAGCATGCTTTGATGCTAATTATAAAATAATAAGGTTTCTCAAAAAACGGTTAGTTCAGTTAGACAAAGAAAAAGAATTTGAAAACTATAAAGAAATTCTTTCTGCTAATACAGGAGAAACTGTCGCATTTACCGAACAAAAGAATTTTTATCAAGTCGCCGCGGCGTTGAAAAAAAATCCAGCGGCACAATATTTAATTGAAAAACATATCGCTAAGTATGAATGGGTTAATACGGAGTATGTTAGCGGGGGTTGGACTAAAAAGCAGTGGCTGGATTTATTTGAAAAAACGCTCGCTGCAGAAATTACTCCGGAACAGAAATTACATGAGTTGAAAGCAAATTTTGCCGCAGCAAATAAAAAGAGAGATGAAGTTATTGCGGAACTTAATCCCCCGCAGGACGTACGACATGCGCTTGATTGTTTGAGCGAGTTAATAGCTCAGCGCGATTGGGCTAAGGGATACTTTACTAAAGCATTACTCAGCTATAATAATTTACTGGATGAAATCGCTAGGCGTATAGGTATTACTCGCGAAGATATTCTTTCCTATACATATCAAGAAGTTGATGCATATTTTAAAAACGGATCTACTATAAGCGCTACTGAAATAATAGATAGGCAGAAAAATGGCTTCGCCTTGCTTATTAAAAGCGGAGATTCAGCATTAGTTACGGGCGCTGAAGATATTGCCCGCTGTATTGAAGATGAAGGAATCGCCGAGCCTTTTGAGAACGTTATGCAGACTGCCGAATTCAAAGGTTTGCCGGCCTGTCGCGGAGTTGCTCGAGGCATTGCGCATGTAATGGAAGATGCTTCAAAAATTGCCGACTTTAAAGAGGGAGAAATTCTTATTACCTACATGACGACGATAGAATTTATTCCGGCTTTTAGAAAAGCCAGTGCCATTGTTACTGATGAAGGCGGAATGTCTTGCCATGCGGCCATTATTAGCCGCGAATTTAAGCTGCCCTGTGTTGTTGGAACAAAAATTGCTACCAGGGCTATTAAAACTGGTGACGAAATCGAAGTTGATGCGACGAGGGGGATAGTAAAGATAATAAGCAGTAATAACGCGGCCTAAACTTTGATATCTTGACATTAAATTAGTATAAGTTAGTATAAGTTATAATAACTTATACTATGGAAGAACTTCTAAGCTTAGAAGAAGCCTCAAAGATGCTCGGCGTAAAGCCCGCTACCCTGCGAAAATGGGATAATGAAGGTCGTTTAAATGCGATTCGTATTGGTTCGCGCCGTGACAGGCGTTATAAAAAGTCCCAGATTGATAAAATAATTAGCCATTCTACTGAAGCGGTGTACGACATCCAAGAGTTAGATGGCGCCATGCATTCATTTTTCGGTTATATTGAAAGCTTTATTGGCGGCCTAAAGGAAAATTACGGCCGAGGCATGTCAAGGCATTTGCTGGTTAGTGAAAATGGACATGTAAAAGTAGCCTATTCCTATGAGGAATTGATGGAGCTTGGAGAATTTATTTCTAAACGCTTGCTTGAAGACCCTATTTTTGCTGAGAAGATAGTTGCTGAATGTAATTATTGTTTTGAGCAAAGTGACTTGCTTATTAAAGAATGTAGGCAAGAAAAAAGATCATTGCTAGAATTTTTGGAAAAAACTGAAGCAATATATAAAAAAGGTCTTTCATGGTCAATGCTTATTGAACCCTTAGATGCTTTTTTATTAAAAGCTATTAAGAATAAGATTACGCTTGACGCACAAGAGGCAACATCTATTTTCGGTATCCTATCAACGCCTTTAGCAGAGAGCTTTGTCATGCGTCAGCAAAAGGCAATTGCACAATTAGCTCAGCTTATTAGCAAAGATGCTGCTTTGCTTTGTATATTTAAAGATTTATCGGCTGAAGATATAGAGAATAAAATTAAGGGCAGCGAAATCGAGAAAAAAATTAATGAAGTTTGCCGTGAATTTTATTGGTGGAAGGCGGATTATATTCGCTATATTCCTTTGACGGCGCTGGATGTCATTGCTTACGTACAAGAAAAATTAAGTAAAGGAACAGACTTATCTAAAGAAATATATAAACTCGATCATTACCTTGAAGAACTTAAAAAGGCTAAAGCATCAGCTATAGAACGCATATGCCCGGATGAAGAGCTGACGCACTGGCTGTGGATTATAAATGCCATAGGGCCATTGCATGATGCGCGTAAAGAATGGTTTTTAAAAATGCAGGCAGTTTTCGAGATGATATTAGATGAAATATCTGCTTTGCGGAACATTTCCCAGGATATTTTACGATACTGTTCGCCGACTGAATTGCGCTCGCTTGTTATGGGAGAAGAGATTGATTTAGAAAGTATTTCTCGAAGAGAAAAATACTGCGTAATGATTAGCGATATAGAAGGACATACTATTATATACGGCGGCGAAGCAAAGAAAATTGAAGAAGAGGAATTGGGATTTGGGAAAAATGAGCTTGTTAATCTTGTAAAAGGAACGGCCGTTTCCTTTGGAACCGTCAGCGGTCGCGCTCGGGTTGTTTATTCTTCGGAAGAAGCTCGACAAAAAATAAAACCGGGAGATATATTGGTAACAAGCATGACGAGGCCGGATTTTGTACCATTTATGGAGATTGCCGCGGCCATTGTTACAAATGAAGGCGGCATAACATGTCACGCCGCCATTCTTTCCCGTGAGCTGCAAATTCCCTGCGTCGTTGGAACTCGTATCGCGACGCGGGTTATTAATGATGGCGATATTATAGAAGTTAATGGCACGCACGGCATTATTTATATATTAGAGCGGGCGGTAAAATAAAACCCGCCGCAGCGGGTTTGTACTATAATTTTCTAAAATAGTTTGGCTAGTATTTCTTTGAAGCGGGAGGCGGGAAAACCGTAAGCAGCGATAACGAGCGCGCAGCCTATAAGGGATATATTTTTTATAATATACTGGCCGGTTAGCGATGGAATAAGAATGCCAGACCAAGACATCGCGGGAAGCAGAGCAAGGGGCATAAGCGTCATAAGCACGTGCAAAGCAAAAAGCGTTAGGGCGAGTTTTGTTGCTTTTGGAATAAGGAACAATAAGCCAATGATAATTTCAAAAACGGCAAACAACACATAAAACGTTTCAAAGCTCATGAAATGGATAGTTTTATTGAAAAGGGAGTGCACTAAGGTTTCGGCTGGCGAGGCACCGATCGCTTTCAAAAGCCCAAACCATATATATAATAAGGCAAGGCTGATACGGCAATATGGGACAACGAGGCGATGCGCATGCGCTTCTATAGATCTTGTTTTCATAGATATTGTTAGTATATCATAATGAGCAAAACATGAGAAAAAGCCCAGTAAAATAGGCTTTATTTTTTATAAACGGTCATGCTATACTGACAATATGAAAACAGCCTATACGCTAACAAATTTTGATTTATTACTGGACGAAGAGCTGGCCGCGGGAGCTAAGCCCTATGTTTTTAAGATTAGGGATTTACCGCTCGAAGATAAGCCTCGCGAACGTCTTGAAAAATTTGGACCGGATGCTTTATCGGTTGCTGAATTGGTTGCCGTTCTCTTAACGACAGGGACAAAAAAGGAAGATGTGATGTCGATGGCCTCTCGCATTGTTAGAGATTACGGTGAACGCACGCTTTCAAAATATACTAATGCTAAAACTTTGGCTAAAGATTTAGATATTCCGCTTGCCAAAGCCTTGCAAATTGTTGCTTGCGCTGAACTTGGTCGCCGCTTTTTTAATAGGCCCGAGTATGGTTCGGTATTAATCCGAACGGCAAAAGATGTTTATAAGTATCTTACTGATTTACGCACGCTTTCAAAGGAACATTTGCGCGGTTTGTATGTTAATACTCATCATCGCCTTATTCACGATGAAGTTATTTCAATCGGAACCGTAAATTCTAATCTTGTTCATCCGCGCGAAGTCTTTAAACCAGCTATTGAATACGGCGCGGCCGCATTGATCCTGGCGCACAATCACCCATCCGGCGTCATTACGCCAAGCCAAGCTGATATTGATATTACTAAGCGCTTAATAGAAGCTGGACGCATGATAGGTATTCCTTTAGTTGATCATGTTATTATTGGCAAAAATAAATTTGCCAGCATTGATCTTGCATATTAATGTATGGCAGCGTATCAGCTCACGGAATATAATTGGTTCATTAATGATAGGCCGGCCAGCGTCTTATCAAACAAAGGCCTTGAGCGTCATTTTAATGATCTCTACCATTTATTTTTAAATCGCTACGCGCGCCTCTCCGAACAAGTTTCGCTTAATGAAAAAGAAGCTGAAGAATTGCATTTAT
>CALMNI010000073.1 GCA_937868555.1 uncultured bacterium
AACAAGCTGATTAATCCGATTATCACGCTCTTCAATTTGGTTGTTTCGATCATTGATTACTCCTAGTAAAATTTTATCGTATTCCGCCTGCCGTTCCTTTATGCGTTTAGAATTTTCTTCTTTAATCTCGTTTTGGCGAGATATAAACTCTCTTTCCTTATCTAACCATTCCGCGCGCTCAGAATCCTTTCCAGCGCTGTATACGTAAGCAAAAACAGAAACCGCCAAAATTATAGCAATTGCAATCTTGATCCAAACTGCTTTTGCTGTTAAAAATGATTTTATTAATGTCAAATACATGTTTATCCTTTATCAGCAGATCCGGTGTATAGCTTGACTAGATAGCCAAGCAACACAGTTACCGGCGCTTGTATTGCCGTGATTACAGCAGCGACCTCTAGCCCAGGCAACCCGCTTGCATGAGCATATTGAAAAGACCAATGAGTGACGGCCCATACCAACACACAGCAAAATACTATAAGGCTACGTCTAAATAGCCTTTGATTTTTAAATTGTTCACTCAGCCAAGCCATTCGATCAGCGTTTTAGCAAATACAGCAACAAAAACAATCATAATAATCATAACGCCCACTTTTTTAAGCGCAAGCGTAATTTCTTTTATATATTGCTCTAGCATTATTTAAGTTTATGTTTGGTTTTTGATCCAAGCCGGTTGCGTACATATTCAACATGGGTTAAATCTTTGTCTTTTAAAAATTGCCGAATGGTTTTAACGTCATCACTACCAAGCATATTGTCGCTCACCATTCCTTTTGCTATAGCCGCGTTGCCATCTTTAACCAGCACAAAAGCCCAGTCGTATGGATTTCCAAAACCATTGCCAGCTGGGTGGCCACGCACCAGCCAACATTCTTGCAACAACTCGAAAGAAATATTCCCGTAATCTTTAATTTCCGACATCAATTACCCCAAGGAATCTGAAAATGTGGCCCATCTTTAAACGATTTCCAATCACCACCCCATTCAATCTTAATATTTAGCTCGTATGCAGCCTGTTTCATCGCCTTTGCTATCTTTTCATAGAGCGGCCAATCCCAGCGAATACCGTTAACGTAGGCTGCCAAATCAACAGCGTGACCTGTTATGTGTCTGCTATTCATGGTTTTTGATGCGCCAGCGGCAACCAATTCTTTCTGACGCTCTTTAGTCCTCAATCCTTCAGTCACCATAAAATCAACATCAGACCTTTCGATCGCAAGTTTTACAACACTTACCAGGTCAGGGTTAACACCTTTTAGCCGATCAATGGATCGCTGACTTAACTTATAACTCATAGGCGAGAGCGGAAACCACAATAAGCAGGGCGATCAGACACATGATTAAAATACGTTCCCGCTCTCAAAACAAACCTTTAAGAATGTCGCTAAGAGATAATTTGCCGCTTAGAATGGCAAGAAAAATAGATATAACCAAAGAAACAGAAGTTACAACAAGGACAACAGCAGCAACCAAAGTCGCCTTGGAACCTTTTACAGCACCCTCAGCAATCAGCTTTGCTTCTAGTATCTGCTTTATTTGAGCCTCAATAACAATCAACTTGCCTGTGTTAATTTCAACCTGTTGCTTAGTACGAAAATAACATTCTGGGTCTACGGGACAATCAGCGTTAATCCAATCTTTTCTCCGCTCCAATCCAGTACGCCTTTCCATGTGTCAAAACAGCAATAAAGCGAAACTTATCCCGGTCAGCAAGCCAACACCAAATCCAGAACCGACAATAATAAAGAAGTAATCTTTATCTTTGCCGTCTTTAAATTCTTGCTCTTCACGTTGCATTGTTTCTTTAACAGCCGAATATATTTTTTTTAGTTCATATTCAGCGACTTCTTTGACATCGAATACATTGCTTTTTTGAATTGCTTCGCGCGCTTTGTCCAGCTCATTAAATATACTCATTGATCATCCTTTTAAAAAAATCACCCAGGCAAACCATCTTCATTATCATCGTTGTAATCTCGCTCTAACCATTCATTGAAACGATTAAATATTTCAAAATCTGTATTTATGGGATTTGCTCTTATGAATGGGAGAATAATGTTAAAGATAATCCCCCCAAATGGAACGAACTCGCGCTCTTCCCAGAGGATTCTGTTTAATGGATTTGCTGTATAAGTTGCTTCGACAGCAGCGTTTGCATCAGCGTATGCTGTGCCAGGCTCTTGAGATAGCCAACACTTAAGCGCATAAACAGGCACGGGCTTTTTATAATTATCGAGAAGCCATTGCCAATGCGCCGGTATATAATCAAATGAGTCTGTAACATAACCATCGATATATGGCACCGTACCTGCCTGTCCAATTGCATTAGATCCGTATCGCTTAACCCACATACCTACCTGACTTGATATGATATTATTGCCATCATCATACGATTCATAAAGATATTCTCCCGGAACCGTTGATGCGTTGAATCTAAACGGCCCATCTGTTACTGTGTTCCAGATGATCTGCGTACCTGGAAGCAGAGAATAAGATGTTGTTGTTGCGGATATGGGCATTGCTTGCTGCAGCCCATCAGGCCGATTGAATAATAGTATATGTTCCATTATCAATCCTCGCTTTCATCCCAGTTGGCTTCTGCAGCATCCCATAACTCAATCATTTGAGCATTGGTATAGGACAGCTCTGCTTTGATAATGTCCCAGATTCTGCCTTTTGCCTTAACATTTTTCTTTTGTTCCCAGCGCACTTTATTCAGCGGGAACGACGTATATGTCGCCAAAACAGCAGTGTTAATGGATGTCAATAAAGTCCTGGCGTCCAACTCAAATTTAAGCGCCCATGTTTTAATAACTTTACTGTATGCAGCCTCAACAGCAGCAACATGCCCAGCAATATAACTGCCCTGGAGCAAATGCAACGATGGGCTTGCTTGCCGAGTAAACTTGCCGATATTATTAATTAACT
>CALMNI010000074.1 GCA_937868555.1 uncultured bacterium
ATACCTCCAATATATATTTAATCTCATTCACAATAGGGGCAATTGCTTCAATAATCATTGCCGGAGCGCTTTCACTGGCATCCGTAGGACTATTATGCATTAAATCATACTTGAACTGCTCAGCTTGCTCGAGCGATAAATTTAAATGAGCGGCAATGGCTTGGCTAATATTAATTCCTCCCACCGCAATGCTTCGGTTAATAACCGGAGTGCTCTTATCAACAACAAAAATATTAGTTGTCGTTGAACCTAGTTGTACAATCATAACAGGCGAACGATCATTACCGAGTAATGAACGTATAAGCGCAAAAATTTCCGTTTCTAAACTAAGTAGATTTATTTGCGCAGCCTTAAAAACGGAAATATAATTTTGAATCAAAGTTTTAGGAGCGCCAGTCAACAAAATTTTTGAATTTTCAGTACTAGCTCCATCAATTTTTTGCCAGTCAAGAACAATGTCTTGCAAAGGCAAAGGGATAACTTTTTTTGCCTCCCAGTTAACTGCGGCTTCAAAATCTTTCTTATTCACGTTTTGATTAACGCTGATAATAGAAGAAAAAACCGAGAACGTAGGCAAAGAAGCCAAGGCCGACGTAGAAGTCAAACGAGCCTTGGCAGCGATATGCTGAATTAAAGAAGATGTACGGGTAACATCGAGAGGCGAAGAATCCTTGGCCGCTTCCTCATTTAAGCGTTCGCTAAAACCGTACGTCGATAAAGCGACTTTGCTACCATGCCGTTTTAACTCAACGATCTTGATACTCAATGCGCTTATATCAACGCCAAGATAACTTTGAATTGATGAAGAGAATAGGGACATATCCTGGCACAATGCCCATTATTTTGACACTACAAAATTGGGCGTATATAATTTAAGTGGACTACTCTATTATACCATAAATAACTTAAGGGCAGCAACGATTCAAATCATACTTTGAATCAGCCCAGGCTCCTATGAATCTTCAATCAATCAATTTAAAAAAAATCGGCCTGGTTGTCCTATTCCTTGCCGTCATTGTCTTGGTCGGCTTCCTCCTCTATTCGCTATTTTTCAAAAGCACTCCCGCGCCTTCTAATCCTGACAGTAACGGCGTGACTCCTGGAAGCGGAAATGGCCTTCCCGAAGCAAACAATGGTACGCCTTCCGTTGTCTCCCCGAACGAAAACGGACTGCCGGGCGATACAGGTACGAACAACAACGGATCTAGCTCCTCGCCTAACCCCGAAGAAGCCTTGCCTTCCTCCGAACAGGTTTCCAACCGCGCCGCTTTTTCTTCAGTAAATAAAAATGGACAGCCGCAGTTTTATAATCCCAGCGACAATCGTTTTTACGCCATAGATAGCCAAGGGAAATTAACCACGCTGAGCGACCAACAATTTTTTGGAGTACAAAATGTTATCTGGTCTCCGGATGCCACCAAGGCTATTCTTGAATATCCCGATGGCAGCAAAGTTCGCTATAATTTCGCTACTAAAAACCAAGTAACACTTCCAAAACACTGGGAGGACTTTAATTTCTCGCCCGACGGAAATAAAATTGTTGCTAAAAGTATGGGGCTTGATGCCGACAATCGCTGGCTTATTGTTGCTAATGAAGATGGATCAAAAGCAACAAATATTGAATCTATGGGAGCGAATGCTGATAAAGTTATTACCTCCTGGTCGCCCAACAACCAATCAATAGCATTTTTTTCTGACGGGGTAGATTTCAACCGCAAAGAAGTTTTCTTTGTTGGACAACATGGCGAAAACTTTAAATCACTCATTACTGAAGGAAGGGGCTTCCAGCCCCTGTGGTCTCCCCAGGGCGATGAACTAGTATACAGCGTATATTCATCTGATAATGACTATAAACCCACCCTATGGATTGTCGGTGCTCAAGGAGACACTATTGGCGCTAATCGTCGTCCTCTCGAACTAAATACCTGGGCTGATAAATGCACCTACTCACAAAACCAACTCTACTGCGCCGTTCCGACTGCCCTAGAACGCGGGGCAGGTCTCTATCCCGCCACAGCTAGGAATACCCCCGATTTATTATATAAAATCGACCCAAATACTGGGCAAAAACAATTAATTCCCGCCAGCGTTTCGACCTCGATGAATAATTTAACCGTCTCGCCCGACGGCATGTATCTATACTTTACTGAAGGCAATAATGCCGTGCTTCGAAAAATTAAAATTAAATAATGGCAACTAAATCAATCTACGCTTGCAGTGCTTGCGGTGCTCAATTCCCTAAATGGCAAGGCCGCTGCGATGAGTGTGGCGGCTGGGGTACGCTGAGTTTAGAATCCGCCACTGAAAAAAACGGCGGGCAATCAAAAACAGCGGCAGCGGAAATAGTGCGTCTTGCCGATGTTGACACTGCAGATAACTTCCGCCGCCTCGCAACAAATATCGAAGAAATCGATAGAGTCTTTGGAGGCGGCATCGTTACCGGCTCTTTAACGCTTCTCTCCGGAGAACCGGGAATAGGAAAATCGACCATCGTCGCACAAATTGCCGATGCCATTGGAAAAAATAAACCAGTTATTTATAGTTCGGGAGAAGAATCACTCGGCCAAGTCAAACTGCGCCTCGAACGCCTTGGCTGCAATTTAAAAAACTTTAACTTTATTAATGCAACTGATATTGAAAAAATTCTTTCCGCCGTTGAGCAATCTTCGCCGGAATTAGTGATCATTGATTCCATCCAAACCGTACACAGTACTCTTGTCCCTCAAGAAGCCGGTAGTCTTAACCAAATACGAGCCGTAGCCGTACGCTGTTTAGAAACCGCCAAACGCCGCAATATCCCTTTTATTCTTATTGGCCATGTTACGAAAGACGGGGCTATCGCCGGTCCAAAATCTCTCGAACACCTAGTTGATACTGTTTTATATCTTGAGCAAGAAACAGCCAGGGGTTACCAATTATTGCGCGCAAGTAAAAATCGCTTCGGTTCAACCAACGAACTGGGAATCTTTGAAATGACTGGCAAAGGATTTATTCCAGTTGCAAATCCATCGGCAATTTTTCTTGATGAGGAATTGAGCACGAGCGGGGGTTCAGCTACGAGCTGCATTATCGAAGGAACGCGTCCTTTTTTAGTCGAAGTACAAGCGCTGGTTACAAAAACAGTTTTCGGCTATCCACAACGCAAGGCATCTGGTTTTGACCTCAATCGCCTGCAAGTTTTAGCAGCCGTTATCAACAAACGCAGCAAGTTTAATTTAACGACCCAAGATATTATCCTTAACATGGTCGGAGGATTGCGCGTAACCGATCCGGGCTTGGACTTGGCCGCTGCGGCCGCCATCATTTCTTCCTTACTTGATAAATCGCTTGATCGGCACTTACTTATCCTCGGGGAAGTTGGGTTGGGGGGAGAAATCAGACCGGTCGGACAAATGGCTCTGCGCCTTAAAGAAGCCGCTAAGCTTGGATTTAAAAAAGCCCTCGTTCCCCGTATAGAAACGGAAGTCAAAGGAATTAATCTCGTCGTTGCAAAAAATCTTAGCGAGGCGATCGCCGCTTTATGGCCTTAGGTTTTTTAGCAAAATGCGATTCCCGCCACTGCGCAATAGCTTTATGATTCCCCGATAAAAGCACCGATGGAACTCGGTGTATTTTGTTTCCAAAACGCACTGCTTCGGGCTTGGTGTACTGAGGATATTCTAAGACTCCCTCAACGGAATGTGATTCAAAGCTCAAGCTGTCGCTATTTCCTAAGACTCCGGGAAGAAGCCGAGCCACTGAATCAATAATGACAGCCGCACCTAATTCGCCACCGGTTAATACATAATCTCCGATTGAAATTTCTTCATCGACTAATTCAAGAACGCGATCATCAATGCCTTCGTAACGACCGCAAATAAAAATCATTGATTGAAGATTGCGCGCATACTCGCGAGCAAGCGATTGGCTCCACGTTCGGCCACGCGCCGATAATAAAATAATTTTTTGTTTTCCCTTGCGAAAGGTTCGAGATTTCTTAAGATCCCTCAAGGCCTTGTAGATGGGCTCTATCTTCATTACCATTCCAGCCCCTCCTCCATACGGCGTATCATCGACAGATTTATGCGCATCATCGGTCCAGGCACGGAGGTCGTACCCTTCGATAGTAATTATCTTTTTTTTCTGCGCACGACCCAATACACCGATCTTGCAATAGTCAGCTATCATTTCGGGAAAAATTGTTAGAACGCGGAATAGCATAGAGCCAATTCAAAAACCCCGGTTGCCCGGGGCTTTTAATTTAGATTGTCAGATTATCGATGTCGTCGATATCGACCATCGAAGTGTCCACCGGCGCTTGCTGATGTTCAGCGTTATGGCCGCCTTGCGGACGCTCTGTGCGTTCACGGCGAGGAGGCTTAGTTGAACCTTCCGGTTCATAAATCTTTAGATTAACGCGGGCGTTATTCTTAGCGCCAACAATTTTCAAAAGAGTTCGGATAGACTGAGCGGTTTGGCCGCGGCGACCAATAACATACCCCATATCTTCCGGATCAGTTTTAAGAGTTAATAGGACGCCCATTTCATCGACCGTCCGATCGACTTCTACCTTGTCGGGATGGCCGACAATGGCTTTAACGATCATTTCAAGAAAATCTTTGTCTTGCATGTCTGGCATACGTCTTAATACTTAATAATTAGACTATTTTCATTATAGCGCAAAAACGGCTCTTTGTCAACTTAACGTGCCGGAAAACGCAATCTTACGTGCAACCCCTTTTTCTTCCCCGGCTCTGCCCCAATAGAACCGCCATGCGCTTTCATAATAAGCTGAGCTATGTATAATCCCAACCCAAAACCATTACCGTCCCGAGATTGCGATCCGCGTTCAAACTTTTTAAATATTCCTTTAATTTCCCGGGCTGAAAGTCCGGGACCGCTATCAGCCACCCCTACTTCAATCAACCTGCCAACTTTTTGAGATGAAACTATGATTGTTCCTGCGCTGCTATATTTGATTGCATTATCCAAAACATTATTTATTACTTGGCGCAGCATCACTTCATCAGCATTAACCACGCCCGTAGATAAAAAATCTTTATATACTAAACGTAAGCCCTTCACCGCCGCCTTTGGCTTCATTTCAACCAGTAATTCGCGAATAGCCTTATCAAGAGAAAAAGGCCGAATATCCAAAGTAAGCCGGCCATTTTCTAGTCTCGCCATTTCGAGCAAATTTTCCGCCAAACGTAATAACCGCTCATTTGCCTGATAAACAACTTTAAGAGCCGCTTTTAATTTTGCTTCTTTTATTTTGCCAAAGCTCCCCTCTAATATCATCGATAAATATCCCTTCATGAGTGTCAACGGCGTTCGCAATTGATGGGAAGCAACAGATATAAAATCCAAATCACTCTTTTGTTTTTTCATAGTAGTATTAGTATACCAAAAAGAAATCCAAAATAAAAAACTCCGTCCAGTCACTTTCGAGCGACGGGACGGAGTTAATTAAAAAAGCATGTGGCAATAGCGGCTAAAGAGAGTAACGCACGAAACTTTCAATAGCAGTCCCGTTTAAAATCTCTTCAACTTTTTTCTTATCGTCTTTGATATATTCTTGCTTCACTAAACAAACCTCTTCATAATATTTATTTACTTTTCCGCCTAAGATCTTTTCAATCATTTCGGCCGGTTTGCCTTCTTTTGTAAGCTGTTCGCGGTAAATTTCTTTTTCGCGATCAAGCTCCGAAGCATCAACTTCTTCAGGTTTAACATAGCGAGGGTTGGCGGCTGCAATATGCATTGCCAAATTTTGGGTCAATTCCCCTTCGCCCACGCGATCGACGGCAACAAGAACACCGATATTACCCTGCGGGTGAGCATAACTGCCGACAGTTCCCTGTGAAGAAAGTTTCGTATAACGACTAATGCCAATCTTTTCTCCTATAACCCCGGACATATGGCTCAATGTCTCTTCAACCGTCGTACCGTCAAGCACTAGAGCGTGTAATTCTTCTAAAGAAGCAGGGGCTTTTTCACCAACAAGCTTCATAATCTTTTCTGAAGTTTCTTTGAATTGATCGTTACGAACAACAAAATCAGTTTCCGCATTCATTTCAAACATATAACCTTCGCTAGCGGCGGCGTTAACTGCAACCTTAACAAGGCCCTGAGTAGCTTCACGGTCACCGCGTTTTGCGGCCTTAGCAATTCCCTTTTTCCGAAGAATATCAACGGCAACTTCTATATCGCCATTGGCTTCAGTTAAGGCGGCCTTACAATCAACGATGCCGGCGCCGGTGCGCTCGCGCAATAATTTTATTTGTTCCATAAATTTAAATTATAATTTTTTCTATTTCTGTCATTTCGAGGAAGCGTATCTGCCGTTGGGCAGATAGAGCGCCCGAGAAATCTTAAGATTTCTCACCCGTCGCTTACAGCGACGAGTTCGAAATGACAAAATATACTTTTACTTTTCTTTATTTTCACTTTCATTCTTATCTTTAACTTGAGCTTTAGCTTCTTCAACAGTCGCAATAACAAGATTCATAACCAAGGTAATAGCCTTTGAAGCATCATCATTTGCCGGGATGACATAATCAATACCATCGGGATTAACATTGGTATCGCAAATAGCAATAATAGGCACACGCTTTTTCTTGGCTTCAGCTAATGCGGTTTCTTCGTGCTTAATATCCCAAATAAAAATCGCATCCGGAGCGCGGTTCAAACCGACGAGTCCTCCGACAGTCTGCGATAGTTTAGCAATGCGGCGATCGAACTGTCCGCGTTCTTTCTTAGTATAGCGATCCAATTTACCTTGTTCCTTTTTTTCGGTTAAATCCTGGAATAAACGAATTGAATTACGGATAATGGCAAAGTTAGTTAAGGTCCCGCCGAGCCAGTGCTGGCTGACGTATGGCATACCCATTGCTTTAGCTGCTTCTTCCAAAGGGCCTTTGACTTGGTTTTTAGTACCAACAAAAAGAATTGTCTTCCCTTCGGAAACAAGGCGGGCAATCGCTGCTAAGGCTTCTTCAAGCTTTGTCTTCGTCTGCTCGAGATCGATGATATGAATTCCTTTGCGAGCCTCAAAAATATAAGGCTTCATTTTAGGATGCCACTTAAAGGTACGGTGTCCAAAATGCATGCCCGCTTCGAGCATGTCGCTCACTGAAGGCGTCTTCGACGCTGGTTTCTTATCTGACATAATATTTTTCCTTTAAACCTCTCTCCCCGCGCCCTGTTTGGATCAAATCCATAAGGGAAGGAAATAAATGAGGGAGATGAGAAATGAATAAAAAATTTCCAATTATTTCTAATTGAAAATGCTGGGGCAATGCCCCTCTAAGCGTTTTTATTTTAAAGGAAAAAGGCAGGCTTGTCAAGAGTATCTTTTTGAGATAGATGAGCTTATACTATGTACAGAACTTACCTACATATATCTTATGAAAAAATCAAATCAGACGCTTGTATGGCTGCTATCTATCATACTAGTAGCCAGCCTTAGCTACTGGATAGGTA
>CALMNI010000075.1 GCA_937868555.1 uncultured bacterium
CCTACCTAGTCTGGATACGAAGAAAACGTCGCTGATAATTTGCGCCAACGCGTTGATTCCATGGACATGGAAGACAAGATTTTTAATATACTTATTCCTAAGGAAAAGAAAATTAAAATTCATAACGGCAAGCGCAAGGTTATTGAAGAAAAAATCTTCCCTGGCTATATTTTAGTTGAAATGATTGTGACGGATGATTCATGGTACGCTGTTCGCAATACCCCTAACGTTACCGGTTTTATTGGTACGGGCAATATCCCTACTCCGGTTTCTGAAGAAGAAATTCGAGATTTGCAAAAGCGCATGGGCGTTGAAGAGCCAAAGTTCCAAATTGATGTTTCGGTCGGCTCCCCTGTTCGTATTGTTGACGGTCCCTTTAAGAATCTTGAAGGCAAGATTATTGAAGTTGATGACGGTAAAGGAAAAATCAAGGTGCTTCTTTCCATGTTTGGCCGAGAAACGCCAGTGGAACTTGATTTCTTGCAAATAAAAAAAATCTAATTTAAGCGTCGGGTGCTTCTACCGAACAAATTATTCCCAATCTATATGGCTAAGAAAATTTTAACTGTTATTAAATTGCAAATTCGCGGCGGTCAAGCCAACCCAGCTCCTCCGGTAGGTCCGGCTTTGGGTCAGCATGGCCTTAACATCGCTGAATTCTGCGCTAAGTTCAATGACGCCACCCGCGATAAAATGGGCGATGTTGTTACAGTGGAAATTACTGTATATGCTGATCGCAGCTATACATTCATTACAAAAACTCCTCCGGCTTCCGAACTTATTAAAAAGTACGCCAAGATTGAAAAGGGTTCCGGCAAGCCGCTGACTGATAAAGTCGGTTCTATTACTGAGGATCAGCTTAAGGAAATTGCCGCTATCAAATTGCCGGATCTTAATGCTAAAGATATTGACGCTGCATCTAAGATTATCGCTGGCACTGCTCGCCAAATGGGAGTTGATATTAAGAAGTAATTTTATTAATTAATTATTTGTGGGAGTTTGGCCGCTCGCGAGCGACTGGACGTCCGCACCACGAAAACATATGGCTAAGAAAGTAGTAAAAAAGTCCGCTGTCGCGGCTGAAAAGTCTGTAACCAAGAAGAAAATCGAGCTTGGATATGACAAAAATAAAGCCTATCCTATTGCTGAGGCTTTGGATTACGTGCAAAAGCATGCTAAGACAAAGTTTGATTCTTCGCTCGAAGTTCACCTTCGCTTAGGAATTGATACTAAGAAGGGCGACCAGCAAATCCGTTCAGCTATTTCATTGCCGCACGGTACCGGTAAGACTGTTCGCGTTGCCGCCTTTGTTTCAGCTGCCAATGAAAAAGCGGCCAAAGATGCTGGCGCTGATGTGGTTGGGGGAGAAGAATTGATTGCGGAAATCAAAAAAACTGAAAAAACCGATTTTCAAGTCGCTGTCGCTGAGCCCGCTATGATGAAAAACTTAGCTTCAATTGCTAAAATTCTTGGTACGCGCGGATTAATGCCTTCGCCAAAAAACGAAACCGTTACTCCTAACGTCGCCCAAGCCGTTGCTGAATTAAAGAAAGGTAAAATCAGCTTTAAGAATGACGATACCGGCAACGTGCACGTTGCTATTGGAAAAGTTTCCTTCGCCAAGGAAAAGTTAGCTGAAAATTTTGAAGCTGTTGTCGCGGCTATTAAAAAAGCCAAGCCAACAAGCTCAAAAGGCGTGTATATCAAAAATGTTTCCGTTTGTTCTTCAATGGGACCCGGCGTTAAGGTGCAATTATAAGTCTTTCTCTAAAGGCCCTTCGGGGCCTTTTTTAGTACGAAAAATTTATTTCTATCCTCCTTTGACGAAAAGCTCGTTACAAGCTACATTTAAAGAGAAATAATGTTATATGTCCAATTATAGAACCGAAGGCGTCCTGTCGTGGGACGAATGTTTTATGCGTATTGCGCGGGTCATTGCCCAGCGCTCCAAAGATCCTGTTACTCAAGCGGGCGCGGTTATTGTAACTAAGAAAAATATTGTTGTTGGGTTAGGCTATAACGGCTGGCCTCGCGGAGTCGAGCTTGATGAGCTTCCATGGGCGCGGGAAGGCGATTTTGTAGATACTAAATATGCGTACGTAGTTCACGCTGAAGAAAATGCCGTATATAATGCCAATGGATCGACCGAAGATTGCGTTTTGTACTGCACGCTTTTCCCTTGTAATGAATGCGCTAAAACTATTATTCAAAATGGCATTACGGAAATTGTTTTTGAGGGTGATAAGTATCATGACTTACCTCCCTGGGTAGTTTCTCGCCGCTTGCTTGATGCCGCGGGCGTTCGCTATAGGCAGTATAGTTGCCACAATTAGACCTATGACTCATTTTCCAAAAAAAGAGCGTTTAATTTTTATTGAAGATTCTTTGAATCCTGAAGATAACGCCATGCTACAGGCGTTGTATTCCCGTAGTTCGGAAAGCGCCCTTGAACATCTAAAAAAAGTTAAAGAAAAAGGCTCGGGTAAATTCATGGCTAGTTTTTATGTCGGTTACGGACATGGCAGCATAGGTGATTGCGGAACGACGACTATCTTTATAGAAAACGTCAGTATTCTCGCTGCCAAAGCGATACAAGATTGGCGCCTCTATTCCGGGCAGGAAACAAGTACGCGTTATATCGATATGGCCAAACAGCCTATTATTGATCCCCTAAAAACTCCCGCTAGTGAAGCAATCCTAAAAAAATGGATGGATTTTTATATTGGCAGCCAAGAACGTCTTAAGACTCATTTGCGACAAACATATGCTCGCCAAGAAGGAGAAGATGAAAAAGTATATGAGCGCACGGTCAATGCCCGCTCCTTTGATATTTTAAGAGCCTTTTTGCCGGCCGGCATCGCCACGCAATTAAGCTGGCATACCAATCTTCGCCAGGCGGCTGATAAATTGGCCTTGCTGCGCTATCATCCCCTCCCGGAAATTAAAGAGATGACAGAATTAATTTTAGAAAAACTTAGGGAAAAATATCCTTCAAGCTTTAGCCATAAAGAATATGAAGCGCAGGAAGCTTATAGAAAAGATATTATTGCTAACTATTCATATTACCTTAATACCGCGACCAAAGATTTTTCTTTTTCAACAAATATTAAACCCGAAAGCTTAGCACCGTATCAAAATAGTATTAGCTCCCGGCCAATTAAAACTAATCTCCCTTCCTTCCTTGATGAACTCGGCGGCTGTACCTGTGACTATCTTCTTGATTTTGGATCGGCGCGTGATGCTCAACGTCATCGAAATGGAGTATTCCGTATGCCACTGTTAACAACTCATTTTGGCTTTCATCCTTGGTATCTTAAGCAATTGCCCGATGATGTTCGGACTGAAGCCGAGGCATTAATTAAAGAGCAATCTTCTTCAATCGCGTTATTACAAACGAGCGATGAAATACGGCAGTATTATATTTCATTGGGCTTTCTTGTCAGTTGCCATACCTATTACAGCCTTCCGGAAATGGTATACGTTACTGAATTGCGTTCCGATACCACTGTTCATGCAACCTATAGAGAAATTGCTCACCATATGCACCATGCCTTGCGCGAACATTTTCCCAGTGTCCAGCTCTATACGAATCTTGAAGAAAGCTCCTGGGACATACGCCGCGGCAACCAAGATATTAAAAAAATTACCGTATGATTATTTTAGGTATTATTGGCGAAATGGCCGCTGGTAAAACAACGGCTACGGACTACATCGCTTCTAAGTTTCAAGCGGCCACGTATCGATTTTCCGATATTATGCGCGATTTGCTGCGCCGCTTATATTTAACGGAATCACGCGACAATTTAATACAAATATCTATTGTTTTGCGCCAAGAATTCGGCAATGACTTGTTTGCCAAAGCAATGGCCGAAGATATAAAAAAAGATACTGCCAATGCCTATATTGTTGCAGAAGGGGTACGCCGCAGCGATGATATTACGTATTTAAAAAAGATTAGCGGTTTTCATTTAATTGCCATAACGGCTGATATGAAAACACGCTATGAGCGTTTAAGCGTACGCAGTGAAAATAGCGATGATAAATTAAAAAGCTATGAGGACTTTGTTAAAGACCATGAGCGGGAAACTGAAAAAAGTATTATTCCCCTCTTAGCTGAAGCTGAGTATACTATTGATAATAATGGGAGCATTGAAGAGCTGTACGCTTCTATTGATGCCTTACTGGCAAAGCTATCAAATTAATATGCTTCTTGGAACTTTATTTGTCATTGACGGAACTGACGGTTCGGGAAAAAAAACGCAGACCGAATTATTAGCCGAGCGTCTTAAAAATGAAGGCTATAGCGTCTTAAGTATTTCTTTTCCAACATACGGCCAGCCATCTGGAGCCTTAGTTGAATCCTATTTACGGGGCGATTTTGGCGATCAGGCGCAAGATATTAATCCCTATGTTGCCTCGACTTTTTACGCTGCTGACCACTTTGCCCAAAGTCCTAAAATAAAGCAGGCTCTATCAAAAAGTACGGTTGTTGTTACTGATAGATACGTAACTGCCAATATGGCTCACCAAGGCGGCAAATTTACCAACAGGCAAGAGCGGCGAGACTATTTGCAGTGGGTATATGATTTTGAATTCACTAAAGCCCGTTTGCCCAAACCGACCATAAATATTATTTTGCATGTACCCACGGAAGTAAGTATGGCCTTAGTAGACCACCGCGGTAATGTAAAAGATATACATGAAAAAAATCCTACCCACCTTAAACAGGCTGAGGAAACCTATTTGGAAATCGCTGAACTTTTTCCCGATACCGTATTAATTGAATGCTGCGAAAACGGTACTATACTGCCGCGCGAAAAAATTCATGAACTTATTTGGGAGCGCGTCTCCCCTCTTTTACGAAATTAGTATGACCTACGACGCCATCATCGGGCTGGAAATCCATACCGCCCTCAAAACTAAATCAAAGATGTTTTGTGCATGTGACAATGCTTTGAATACGGAAGCAAATACTGCTGTCTGCCCTATTTGCCTTGGACATCCGGGCACACTACCGCAAGCCAACGAACAAGCCATAGATTGGACTATTATGCTTGGTTTGGCGCTCGGTTCAACAATCAATACCCATTCTAAGTTTGATCGTAAAAATTATTTTTATCCGGATTTACCCAAAGGTTATCAGATTTCCCAATATGATATTCCGCTTTGCCTTAAAGGCAGCCTTGCGGCCAATGGACATACGATACAAATTACCCGCGTCCATCTTGAAGAAGATACGGGCAAACTAAGCCATCCGGCCGGCAAAGATTATTCATTAGTCGATTTTAACCGAGCCGGTACTCCTTTAGTTGAGATGGTAACCGAACCGGTTATCCCTGATGCCGCTACTGCTAAAGCTTTTTGCCAGCGTTTTCAGCAGATTCTCCGTTATCTAGGTATTTCTGAAGCTGACATGGAAAAAGGTGAAATGCGCTGCGAGGCAAATGTCAGCGTTCAGTTGCCCGGAACATGGAAATATACCAAGGGTGAAATAATTCCCTTAAAAGGCGCTGTCCTTAATTCAAAAGTTGAAGTAAAAAACATTAACTCATTTAAATCCTTGGAGAAAGCAATTGATTTTGAAATTGCCCGCCAAAGCGCTCTTATTGAACAAGGTGAACACATCGTCCAAGAAACCCGTGGATGGAATGATACGACTAATGAAACGGTACGCCAGCGCGTCAAAGAAGCAGCGGCTGATTATCGCTATTTCCCGGAGCCTGATATTCCGCCCATTGTTATTTCTGCAGCAAAGTTAAAGTTACTTAAGGCTGACTTAGTTGAACTGCCGGCGCAAAAAGAAAAACGTTTTCAAGATGAATATAGTATTTCCGAATACGATGCCCAAACGCTGTGTCTTGATAAGGCGCTGGCCGGCTATTTTGAACAAGTGATATCTGAATTAGCGGCTGGACTGGAAGCCGAAGGCGATTCGTGGGAGCGGCACGACAAAACACTGCCTAAGCTGGCGGCTAACTGGCTGACCAATGAATTTTCCAAGCATCTTAAATTACACAACCTGCAAGCTGATACAACTCCGGTTACACCAGAAAATTTTGCCGAACTAGTATTGCTGATCAATAAAGCGGCTATTAATTCAAGCGCAGCTCAGCAAATTTTAGAGGCGATGTTTGTGCAAGGCGGCGAAGCAAAAGCCATAATGCGAAATCTTGGCCTTGAGCAGATTGATGATGAAAAAGAATTACTTAAAGCAGTTCAGGACGTTTTAGCAGAATTACAAAAAAGTAATAGCTCTCTTTTTGATGAATATTACGCAGGCA
>CALMNI010000076.1 GCA_937868555.1 uncultured bacterium
TTTAATTTAAACACTTATGCTTTAAAAAGTCAATCCTCATAAAAAAACCGCCCGGAGGCGGTTTTTTTATTTTCTCTCTTTGCTCATCCTTATCACACTCTCTATAAATTCCTCTCTATCCCACTCTTTCGCTTCTCGCTCTCCCCGTTCGCGGACAAAAAGTTTTTCAGAATTCATTTCTTTATCACCAATAACAAGCAAGTAGGGAACTTTTTCTTGTGTGGATTTTCTTATCTTATTTCCCACTGTGTCGTTAGCCGTATCCACTTCAACGCGGATGCCCTTCCCCTTCATTTCAGCGGCTAAAGAATGGCAATACTCGCCATGACTTTCCGAAACGGATAAAAGCTTAACTTGGACAGGCGCTAACCATACGGGGAAATTACCCGCATAGTGCTCGATAAGAATAGACATATAACGCTCTATGGATCCCATAATAGCAGCATGGATCATGACTACGTTCTCATCTCTTCCTTCTGGAGATATGTAGGTCAAATCAAAACGCTGCGGCAAATTAACATCTAGCTGGATAGTCGCAACTTGCCATTCCCGGCCCAAGGAATCAGAAGCCATGAAATCAATTTTGGGACCATAAAACGCTGCTTCGCCAATGCCAATTTCCGGTTCTTCGCCGTGCTCTTCCATAACCATGTCCCGCAATTCCTTTTCCGTCTGCTTCCATAATGCAGGATCGCCCAAGTACGCTTTCATATTTTCCGGATCATGAAAGGAAAGTCGCAAGCGCAAACTAAATCCAACAACGCTATAAAACGCTGTAATAATATGCCAAATCTGCATCATCTCTTCTTTTACCTGGTCGGGACGGCAAAAAACGTGGGCATCGTCTTGCGTGATGCTGCGCACGCGGGACAAACCAGACATTTCTCCCGATTGTTCATCTCTATACACCATCGTTGTATTAGCATAGCGCTGCGGCAATTCTCTATAGCTCCATTTACGGCGCTTATAAATTTGCGTATGATGCGGACAGTTCATAGGCTTCATCGCAAAAAAATGCCCTTCGCGCGTTTTGATCGTGAATAATTCATCTTTAAATTTTTCCCAGTGCCCGCTCGTTTCATATAATTCCTTTCTAGTGATATGAGGAATTTCCACTTTTTCATACCCGGCGGCCTGCCGCAATTCCCACACATATTCATCAAGTAATAAACGCATCGTCATTCCTTTGGGCGTCCACAATGGCAAACCGGAACCGACTAAATCTGAAAAAGTAAACAAATCTAATTCGCGCCCTAATTTACGATGGTCGCGTTTTTCCGCTTCAGCGAGCATATTCAAATGAACTGCCAGCGCCTTTCTATCCTCAAACGCTAAACCATAGATACGCGTCAACATTTTATTTTTTTCATCTCCGCGCCAATATGCACCAGCAATCTTAGTCAATTTGAAACTTTTCGCATCAATTTGCGCGCTATGTTCAACATGCGGTCCTCGACATAAGTCTTCAAAAGCACCAATTTTATAAAAACTCACCATCGTTTCACCTTGGGCAGCCAACTCTTCTATTATTTCAACTTTGTAGGACTGGCTATGTTCTTTTGCCCATGCCAAGGCATCGGCGATACTCTTTTCTGTGCGTTCAAAAGGAAGATCGGCCGCAATTAATTCGCGCATGCGGCCTTCAATCGCTTCAAAATCTTCATCGCTCGGCTTGTTACCGATAAAATCAATATCATAATACCAACCATCATCGATAGAAGGGCCGATTGCAAATTTCGCATCCGGATACATTTCTTGAATCACATGCGCCATGATGTGGGATAATGAATGGCGCTTGGTTGAAAGAGGAAGTTGTTCCATATATGTACAATAATAATTATAAAAAATCCCCGCCTTGATAATAACACAACAACGTTATGTCATTATCAGGACGGGGTAAGCTTTTCCGCCGCAGCGGGTGAAGGCAAGACCTCGCGGTTCCACCTGATTTTCCCATTACGACAATGGGACGCTCTTTGATTCAGCTTAGTCTGTCGAAACAGCTCCTGCACGGACTATAGGTGGTGGCTATAGCAATCGCTGAAGATAGGCTTATTATACGTCTTAAAGAGAAAAAGTCAACGCCAGCTATTTTATGCGTACGTTGATGCGATCCGAGAGCAAAGGAGTCCACGGCCAAAAAGAAGGATGGAAAACTACCTTATACTCTTCTACCCCCTTCAAGCCCTGCAAGTAAGAATCAAGTTGAGCTCGTGATAACAAGGTAATTTTAGCTGTATCAATGAGAGAAGCCGCATTGGTTACTGAGGCAGTAGCGGCTGCTTGCGCGCTTATTTCGGCAATATTTTGGCTTACATCAACGCTACGTAGCGTATATAATGCTTTAGCCGGCTGATCAGACGATACTACTCCTGCATCTGCGGCTGCTTGATCCAAAGCGGCGGCGGCCTTAGCTTTTAAACTATCGTCATTAAAAGCGACTACCGACACATTCGCTTTAAACGATACAGAAATTTCCGGACGCACATCCCCCGCTTTGCTATCAACCGTATAACTCACCGAATTCTCATCCAACTGATAGAGCTTTTGATTATACGAAGCATACACTGTTTCAATATCTTGTTGCGCTTTTTCGACTAAAGCTGCTTTACCGCGGCGAATTGCTTCATCAATATCCGCTTGCGTTACCGATAACTCAGCTTTTTCCTTATAGCTTACTTCGTTCGCTTTAGCCTGGGCATAAATTTTATCCTGTAGTCCAGCCCATAGGCCCGGAATAGTTAACCGAGAATCAGCGAGGGTAAAAGACGGATCATTGATCCCATCCGCATATACTTCGGCCGAAACTGACCCGCCCGCTGGTACGAGGACCGAATTACGCAAGCGCAAAATCTGTCCGTCAGAAGTTTGCAAACGGGTTGTTGCAACAAGCGGCTGGTCTTTAGTATACGTATTAATAATTTCAACTTTCCCGCTCACCTCAGCTCCACTCACCGTCTTTTCAGTAGCGGGAGAAGTTTGCGTATATTCAACAGTCATTTCACGAACTAATCCCAAAACGCCATCATCAGGCACGTCATAGCTTTCAGGCCTGTCATATACTTTGAATATTGTTTGAGCTTCTACGGTTGTTGCGCGGGGACTTACCGTAATATCAACTTTTACTAAAGAAATATAAGCGACGGCGGCAAGAGCAATCAGACTCAAAATGACAAATGTAAGAGCGATACGCCTATATAAGACAAAGGGCCAGCGAACAGAGTCATTTATTTTCTGCTCAATCGTTTGCCGAACAAGCGGCTCATCATAAATGGGAGCAGGCTGCATGGGCGATAAATCTATCACATGCTCCACCGGAGTAACAATTGATTTTTTACTCCGCTTAACTTTAATTTCGCCAGAAATATTTTTCTGGCGCGGTTTTGCAACCTTAATTTTTTTTTCTTTTCCTTCAACCATATATATGGTTGTATTATACGGCAGTAAAACGAAAAAGACAAATTAATTTAAAGCGATTTACAAAATCTGAACCATGCCCGACAGCTGCTCTCGCAAGCGCTGGAGCAATGAAGGCTGTTTGTCGACACTATAATCGGTTTCAATGATGCGCTCGCCTTGCTCGGAGATAATTTTTAAATACACTCGATGCGATCCGGGGTACTCCTTTAAGAGTGAGCGCAAGGCATCGGCAATGCCGGCTAAGTGAGCGTGATTAATTGCTAATTTTAACGTTTCAGGTACCGCCGCCGCTCTATATGAAAGCGGTTGCGGTTTGCCTATACGCGCCGGGGAAGATTTTGAAAATTCTCGAATGGCGATGCTCGCATTTTCCGGAGTCAATTCAACCGCCCTATTAGCCAATAATTTTAATTGTCCGTCTTTATCAGAAACAGTACCTTGGCATAAAATAATTTTTCCCTCCTGCCATATCAAAGGATTCTCAGTCAACAGTTTAGGGAACACAATAACCTCAATGGTTGCGCCGTCTTCAAGCTTTACAAACAGCATTGTTTCATTTTTGCGGGTAAGAATTTTCTTTATAATCGTTATAACGCCGGCAACAACTATCTCTCTATTAACCAGTGATTGACTAAGCTCAGACAAGGGCGTTGAGCAGTGAGCAACTTGCGCCCTATACTCGGCAAAAGGATGCTCGGTAATATAGAGCCCGAGTAATTCTTTTTCCCATGCCAATTTATCTCGGCGCCCAGCCTCTGGCGCTGGGGACAATTTAATATCACGCCCTTCTTCAATTCCGGCGATAGCAAACAAGCTAACCTGTCGGCTCGCCTTGCGTACGCTTATTTCCTTGTGGAAATTTATCATGGTCTCAAGATTGGATAAGAGCATTCCCCTTTCGCCCAAGCTATCGAGGGCTCCGCTTTTAATTAAACTTTCTAAAGACTTGCGATTCAAATCTTTATCTTCAATGCGCTCCAGTAAATCAGTAACGCTTTTAAAAGGTCCCCCGGCTTTGCGTTCACGAATAATGGTTTCAGCAATATGCTCACCGACATTTTTAATAGCTTTCAAGCCAAAACGTATCATTTTGCTATCTTCATGGGCGACAACCGTATTATTCGCCGTCCCGCTCGTTACGACCGTAAAATTATCAAAGGATTGATTAACATCAGGCTGTTGAATCTCAAGACCCATATTGCGGCATTCTTCAATTTCAATAGCAATACGATCACTATTCTGCTGATCTGATGTTAACAGCGCCGCCATGAATTCTACCGGAAAATTCGCTTTCAAATAGGCTGTTTGATAGCCGACCATCGCATAGCACGCCGCATGAGAGCGGTTAAAACCATAGCCGGCAAATGGCTCAATGAAAGAAAAAATTTCCTGACCAAGCTTAACTGAAAGGCCATTCTTAACGCAGCCCTCAATAAACTTTTCCTTTTGTTCGGCTAACAATTTAGGAATTTTTTTTCCTACTGCTTTACGCAATACATCGGCTTCTGCCATGGTAAAACCGGCAACCGCTTTAGCAATTTCCATGACCTGCTCTTGGTAAATAGCGACGCCATAGGTAATATTTAAAATCGGTTCTAATTTCTTATGCAAATACTGGGTTTTTTTGCGGGCATGTTTTCCAGCAATATAATCGGGAATCCACTCCATTGGACCCGGGCGGTATAAAGCAACCATAGCGACAATATCTTCAAATTCGCTTGGTTTTAATTCCTTAAGATAGCGCTTCATGCCGCTTGATTCAAATTGGAATACGCCGGTTGTTTCTCCGGCTTGAAACAAATCATAGGTCTTCTTGTCATCAAGCGGGATCTTATCCATATCTAATTCTATCCCTCGTGTATTTTTAATAATAGCAATTGCTGATTCAATGATCGTTAAGTTAGAAAGTCCCAAAAAGTCCATTTTCAACAAACCTAAATCTTCAATAGGGTGCAAAGAGTATTGAGATACCAAGCTTTTATCCGAAGTTGAGGCAAACTGAATGGGAACGTGATCAGTTAAAGGATTTTTTGTGATAAGAACGCCACAAGCATGCACAGAACAATGCCGGGCTACGCCTTCAAGTTTTAAAGCATAATCAATAATTCTACGCGCTTCCGGTTCGGCATACATCGCTTTTAATTCCGGAGAACGAGCCAAAGCATCTTTTAACTTCATCAATGCCGGAATTGCCTTGGAAAGCTTATCGCAATAATCGTAGGGATAATTAAGAACTCGGCCGACATCGCGTACTGCTGCCCGAGCGGCCATAGTTCCAAAGGTAATGATTTGAGCAACGTGATCGCTACCGTATTTATTTTGCACATATTCTAATACTTCGCCGCGACGAGTATCGGCAAAGTCTAGGTCAATATCCGGCATGGAAATACGATCCGGGTTAAGGAAACGTTCAAACACTAAATTATAATGAATGGGGCACAAGTTGGTTATACCGATAAGATAGCAAACCAGCGAACCGGCGGCTGATCCGCGTCCCGGTCCAACGATAATATGTTGCTCTTTGGCCCAGTTAACAAAATCAGCAACAATTAAGAAATATGAGGGCCAACCCATTTTTGCAATAACTTCAAGCTCATAATCCATACGCTGCTGGTATAGAGGATCCATTTCTTCGATTGTTTTTCCATAGCGCTTTGTAAAGCCGGCAATGGCCATTTCGCGCAGATACGAATTTCCATCATATCCTTCCGGAACTTCAAAATATGGCAGCTGCACTTTCCCTAATTCCAAATTAACGTCTACTGACTCAGCTAAGGCAACCGTATTTTCAATCGCTTCGGGAACATGCGCAAAGGCTTTGGCAATAGCATTTCCCGGCTTCAGTGAATAATTGACACCGAGCATAGACATGCGGTTTGTGTCTTCTTTTTTGGCTTTATTTTGCAAACATAACAAAATATCCTGCGCCTCATCATCTTCTGAGCGCAAATAGTGTACGTCGTTCGTTACGATTAAGGGAAGATTTACTTCTTTAGAAATCTCAATCAATATTTCATTAAGCTTGATTTGGTCGGGAATTTCCGGATGGTCCTGCAACTCTAAATAAAAATTGCCTTCGCCGAATAAATCTCTATAGGCTTGAATTTTTTCCAAAGCTTGCTGCCGCTTACCGGCTAATAACAAGCGCGGAATTTCTCCGGCTAAACAAGAGCTGGTTGCAATGACGCCTTCAGCATGCTGGGCTAAAATTTCCCAATCTATGCGCGGCTTATAATAATATCCCTCAACATGAGCGATAGACGTCAATTTTACTAAATTGTGGTAACCGGTGTTGTTTTTTGCGAGCAAGACAAGGTGATAGTAATTGCGTTCTCCCGGGCGAATGGTTCTATCATGACGCGAACCGGGTGTAATGTAGGCTTCAACGCCGATGATGGGTTTAATCCCCTCTTTACGGCATTTTTCGTAAAATTCAATAGCGCCGTACATAACGCCGTGATCGGTTAAGGCAACCGCCGGGGCGCCATCTGCCTTGGCGGCTTCAATTAAATCATCGATTTTAGTAAGACCGTCCAAAAGCGAATAATGGCTATGGACGTGGAGGTGGACGAAGGTCATAAGAGGTATGGAAGATACTCTATTTTATCATGTTTAGAGCCCTCGGGCAAAC
>CALMNI010000077.1 GCA_937868555.1 uncultured bacterium
CCGCTTGTAATGCCATAATTTCTTTTTTTGGAGATTATGGCATTTTTTGTCTAATCTATCCATAAAATACATATATTGCTATACTAACTATGGATAAAGTCTACTTCTTTTAGGCTTTTAGCCATTTTAATTATTACTTATTATCAACATGTCGCGGACTATTTTAGTATTTTTTGGACCCCCGGGCTCGGGAAAAGGCACACAATCCGATTTGTTATCAGAGGCCACTGGTTGGCCGGCTATTTCTACTGGCGAACTGTTGCGGCATGAACAAAAAATCGGTTCGGCAGTAGGGCGTAAAGTAAAGGGCTTAATGAGCGAAGGGAATCTCGTCGCTGCTTCGCTCGTTGATCATTTATTGAAAAAACGCTTAGCTAAGCCGGATACTAAGAAGGGTTTTATTTTGGACGGTTATCCGCGCAACGAAAATCAGTTTAAGAATCTATTAAAATTAACGCATGGCGATGATAGGCTCTATTTTATAGACTTCCGCGTTCCTGATAGGGAAGTTATTACCCGTTTGTCTGGCCGCCGCGTTTGCGACTGTGGAGCCTCATACCATACGATGTATAATCCGCCTAAAGTAGCAGGGAAGTGCGATTTATGCGGCAGTAACTTGCGCCAGCGCCAAGATGACAAGCCAGCCGTTATTCGCCGCCGCCTTAAAGATTACAATGCAGTGATCCGTCCATTATTGGAAAAAGCCAGCGGCCGAGGTTCAATTATTATCATTGATGGCGAGCGCTCAATTTTAAGCATTAATGCCGATTTAGTTAAGCAGCTTAAGCAATACGGATTATTAAAGAATAAGAAATAGCCAAGATTTCTCAGCCGCTTCGCGGCTTTCGAAATGACAACATAGTATGAAAAAATTAATTAAAACTGAAGCCGAAATTAAATTAATTCGCGAAGGAGGGCATATTCTTGACCGTATTTTAAAAGAAGTGGCGGCTATGGCGCGCGTTGGGATAACAACAGCACAGTTTGAACAAAAAGCCTTAGAACTAATCGAAGAGGCGGGAGGACGTCCGGCCTTTAAAGGGTATAAAAGCGATAAAAAAAGCAAGCCTTTTCCGTCGGCACTTTGTATTTCCATTAATGACGAAATTGTTCACGGGCCGGCCGTACCGGCTCGCATTGTTAAAGAAGGGGACATAGTAACGCTTGATATTGGCATGGAGTATCCGTATGTGAAAGGTAAAAAAGGTTACTATACTGATATGGCAGTTACTATTCCTGTTGGAAATATTTCAATGGCGGCGCGTACGCTTTTGGTGGGAACTAAAGAATCCCTTGAAGCCGGAATCGCTGTTATTAAAGCTGGCACGAAATTATCTGAATTGGGCGCAGCGATAGAAGCGGTGTTAAAAAAATATAAATTAGGAGTTGTCCGAGATTTAGTCGGACATGGCGTTGGCTATGATGTGCATGAAGAACCCCAAGTTCCCAATTACGGTTTTAAATCAGGAGATTTTCCCGATATGGAACTGCAAGCCGGTATGGTTATTGCCGTTGAACCTATGGCAACCTTAGGTGATTGGCGCATTGCCCCGGCTAAAGATGGCTTTACGTATGTCACGGCCGATGGCAGCCTCTCCGCTCATTTTGAGCATACTCTGCTTGTCACGAAAGACGGTTGCGAAGTTTTGACCCAAAGTTAAGCGTCTTTCTATGAATGAACAATGTCTTGGAATTGACTGGGGAACCAAAAGAATAGGCCTAAGCCTTGGTAATGCGGAAACAAAGCTCGCTTCGCCCTTGGGCGTTGTAGACAGTCTAGATGCCCTTCTGGAAATGGCAAAAAAGGAGAAAATTGAGCGTTTGGTAATAGGAATGCCTATTCATGCCCATGGACAGGATAGGCCTGATAATGGGCCTTTTGAGGCCTTTGTGGAGGCTTTAGAGGCTCGTAGCGGCCTTCCTCTTACAAGAATTGATGAACGCTTTTCGAGCCAAGCGGCCGATAAGCTGGGTGCTAATACCAAGCGGGACGGGCAGCGCGATGCCATTGCCGCTATGATAATTTTGCAAAGCTATTTCGATAGTTTATAATGAATAGATGCCGGAAACTTATTGCGCTCGCGCCATTGTTCTCAGTCGGCGCCCTTACCGCGGGTATGATAACCGCGTTTCGGTATATAGCCGCGAACGGGGCAAGCTCGAATTGCTTGTCAAAGGAGCGCGGCGGCCGGCTTCAAAACTAGCGGCTCATCTTGAGCCACTAACGCTTTTAGACCTTATGGTTGTCAGCGGCAAGATTCCTTTTGCCGGCGCAGCCGTAAGCCGCAATTGCTACCCTCATCTTAAGAGTGACTTTGAAAAAGTGTCGGCAGCCGGAGCGGCCATTGGCCGTTTAAATCGCTTATTGAAAGAACATATTGCTGATGAAGAATTATTTTCTCTAACCGAAGATTTTCTTCATATCCTTGATACCCATACTGCTGAAGAAAGCTGGTATCAGTGGATTTCTAATATGTTTTTGTATAAGGTCTTGGAACGATTGGGCTACGGAATCAATTTCGCGACATATGTTCCCGAAAAAGGACAGCCGCGGCTTGTTCCGGAAGCTAAAACATCTCTTGTTCATACGCAAAACCTGTCATTGAGTGAAATTGCAAAGCTGAAGGTACTGCGCAAGCCTTTAGCCGAGATGAATAGTTTTTTGGAAGTTTGGATAAGAAATATATCAGAATTTTTAATTTTTAATTTTATAATTTTTAAAGCATAATTATAAAATTAAAAATTAATAATTATAAAATTAAGACCATGTTAAGAACTCATACTTGCGGAGAATTAAACAAAAAGAATGTCGGACAAGAGGTTGCGCTGGCTGGCTGGGTGCATACCCGTCGCGACTTTGGCGGCGTTGTTTTTATAGACTTGCGCGATCGCTACGGACTAACGCAAATTACTTGTAATAGCGAAAAGAATAAAGAGGCTTGGGAAATTGCTTCAACCTTGCGTTCGGAGTCAGTAATCCTTGTTAAGGGAGCGGTAGCCGCCCGCCCAAAGACAATGATTAATAAAACCATTAGTAGTGGCGAAATAGAAATTGATGTTATTTCTATTGAGATATTAAGTACTGCTGATGTCTTACCCTTTGAAATTAGCAATGAAGAAATTGCCAATAGCGTCAATGAAAATTTGCGCTTGGAGTATCGTTTTCTTGATTTGCGTCGTCCGAAATTGCAAAGCATGCTTAAGGCCAAAGATGATTTATTTACCTTGCTGCGCGCTTATTTTAAACAGCATAATTTTGTTGAAGTACAAACTCCAATTTTAGCCAACTCTTCGCCCGAAGGCGCCCGAGATTTCCTTATACCGTCGCGCCTCTATCCCGGAATGTCCTACGCCTTGCCGCAAGCTCCCCAGCAATTCAAACAATTATTGATGGTGGGTGGCGTTGATAGATATTTTCAAATTGCCCCGTGCTTCCGCGATGAAGATACGCGTAATGATCGCGCCTACGGCGAATTTTATCAGCTTGACATGGAAATGAGTTTCGCCACTCAAGAAGATATTTTTGCTATTATGGAACCGGTGATGAAAGAGATTGTTGAAAAATTAAGTACCAAGAAAAATTCCAACCTTGAAGAAGATGGTTCATTTAGAAAAATTGCCTGGCGCGAGGCAATGGAACGATATGGCAGCGACAAACCTGATTTGCGCTATGACTTTGAAATTACGCCCGTTTCTTCATTACTAGAAAATTGCGGTTTTGAACATTTTGAAGAAACTTTGAAAAATAATGGGGTTATCCATGCTTTGCGTGTTCCGGGCGGCGCAGTCTTTACTCGCAAAGTATTAGATGAATTACGCGCCCTTGCCGAAAAGCGCGGATTCGCTGCCTATGCAACTGTGAGCAAAGAAGAAGGCGGTCCTAAGTCTTCGCTTTCTAAGTTTATAAGCGATGATACTTTTAATTCCTTGTTTGCGGCAGCAAAAGCAGAAACTGGTGATTTACTTATTTTAGTAGCCGCGCCATGGCGTACGGCTTGCTTGACGCTCGGTGCTTTGCGCCAAGAATGCGCCAAGCGTTTGAATGTTCTTGATGCTAGCAAAGCAGCCTGGTGTTGGGTGGTTGATTTTCCTTTTTATGAAAACTCGGAGATAGATGGTTCGCTTGATTTTGGACACAACCCATTTTCAATGCCCCAAGGCGGGCACGAAGCCATTGATACAAAAAATCCTTTGGACATTTTAGCCTATCAATACGACTTAGTTTTGAACGGATATGAAGTATCGAGCGGAGCCGTCCGCAACCATGATCCGGAATTGCTGCGCAAGGCTTTTATGAAAGTCGGGTATGAAGCCGAAGAAGTTGAGCGCCGCTTTGGCGCGCTTATGAAGGCTTTCCGTTACGGCGTTCCGCCGCATGCCGGCAATGCTCCGGGCGTTGATAGGCTGTTAATGGTATTAAATGATTGGGATTCAATTAGAGATCTCTATGCTTTTCCTAAAGATGGGCAGGGGAGAGATGTCTTAATGAACAGCCCTAGCGTGATTGATGATGAGCAATTAAGTGAGCTTGGATTAATTGTCATTTCGAAGGAGTCTGCTCAGAGAGCGGACGACTGAGAAATCTTAAGATTTCTCACCAGTCGCTATCGCGACAGGCTCGAAATGACAATATTATATTGTATTATAATTTATTTATTAACTAAGTAACTATATGAGCCAAAAAAATAACGCCAAGTTCGCGTTTTGGTATCTCTTATCGCTCGTTGCGCTTATTTTTATGGCGCTGGGCAGCGGTCAAGTTATTTTCCAAATTATTAATAAGACGATTGCTGATTTTACGACCGGCTATGCGTACTCGTATGATAGCGGGGTTCTTAAGTTTGCCATTTCGGCTTTGATTATTTCTATTCCTTTGTATTTTTTACTGGCTCGGCAAATCGAGCGCAGCCTTGAAAGCGGGGATCTTGATAAAGATTCTGCCGTCCGTCGCTGGTTGACCTATGTTATTTTATTCGCGTCTTCGGTGGTGATGATCATTTGGCTTATTTTTACCATTAATAGCTTTTTGGGCGGAGAATTAACATCTAAGTTTTTGTTAAAGACGCTTACTGCTCTTGTCATTGCCGGTATGGTGTTTGCTTATTATTTGTATGATATTCGCCGTGATAGCATTAAGAAAAAAGACGGAGTAATTCTGGGTTTTCTTATCGCTTCGCTTGTTATA
>CALMNI010000078.1 GCA_937868555.1 uncultured bacterium
CGTCGCTGGCGCTCGAAGCGGGGGCCACGTCGAACGATGTTGCGCGCTCGCTCGGACATTCGAGCTTTGCGATCACCGCGAAGCACTACGCGAAGGCGGATTCGATCGAAGTTGGGAAGGCGCGACGGGTGGCGGGATCGCTGCACGCGAAGCGATAGATTACTTCTTCGGCCCCGCGTGATACCGCATCAGTCGCTTTTCGCCGACGGTGTGGATCTTGTTGTCGGCCACCAGCTCGCCGAGCGGCTGACGGAGCTTGTCCGCCAGCTCGTCGCGCTTCACACCAATCGTCGCCAGCACGTCGTCGCCCATCTGGCCCGCGATGTCCGTCCGGCTCAGCCCATCCTTGTGATTCCCGAGCACTCCGACGATCGCACCCTTCAGCGAGTTCTTCTGCGCATCAGAAATCCGCGTGCGCTTCGGCTGTTCCGGCGCATCCTTCGTCGCTTCGACTCGCGGACTTCCGGCAATCAGCGACGCAAACTCGACCGCTGACATCGTAAGCACTGCCGACCACACCTCGCGGTGCTGCTGAAGGGAATCGAGAAACTCCGCCATCGTCACCCGCGCCGACGGACGCAGCTTCGGCAGCATCGACAGCGCCGCCTGCCGTCGCAGATCCTCGTTGCGCGCCTGCAACTCCTGCTCGAACAGCGCGCTTATATCGAACACCGAACCAGCCTTCTTACCTGCCATGATCTCTTCCTTGTGTCTCTGGCCGCAAGTTGGTCCTGTCTCAACCGTCCATAGGTTTCATACATATCCAACGTCACTAAGCAACGCTAATGCAGCATTTTTGACACTCGTCGTGTCAGATGCATTAATCAGCTTCTTTACGGCGGCATGTCTAGCTGTTATATTGAAGCGAGCTAGCTTATATTCAGCAACAAGTGCAAGCCATCGATTCACTGGCGCGGGCGACCACGCAAGCTTTTCGAGAATGCGCTTATCATCAGGCAAGCAGTCAGACAGATAGTATTCCCACCGATCCTGGGAAAGACTTTGGAGGAGCTTGACCGCGGCGGCCTGGGCGCCATTGGACACACCGTAGCCGTTACCTAAACGAACAGCGAGCGTTGCGCTCATTACGATCGGGAACGCAGGAAGCGGCACAGACGAGCCTAGCGACGCAAGTGCCTCCATTGGGGCTGGTTCGTTGAAAAAATTATTCCATCCATCGTGAGCTTCAAGAACGCGTTGGGCAGCTTTTGAGAATACGATGGAGCGCAGATTTTCCGGAACATAATCAAAACCCTGGACCTTGGCTAATGCCTTCTTGATGCCTGCTGCAGCCTTAAGTTGACCGTTTGCGTAAACTTCAGCATAGGTTTGACCAACTTGCCAACGCTCAGGTTTTAATAATTGGTCCCAAATGCATGGAAGTATAGTATTAAGATTAGATAATGAATTGTCTAATTGTCCTCCTTCTGCGGACTTGGCTAGAGCAAGGAGCACGCTTAGAGTTGTCCGCTGATACAGGTACGGAGATTCCGACAGCATCGTGATCTCATGATCCGCCGTGCTAAACGATTTCTCCTCTAGTGCTTTACGAAACTCCGCAAATTTTAACGCAACAGAGATTTTAGGTTGAGCAAGGATACTCTGCACACATGCTCGCAAGGCAAGTCTTGCCTCATCTTCAAGCATTTGTTCTTGATCATTCGCTGTATCGCCACTATCTTTTTTAACAAAATGAGTGATGACTTCATGCGTATGCCGAAGCCGCATCGCTTCTGTTCGACTTATCATGCCGAGATCCTCGGCTAGCTGGATCAGCTGATATTCGGTCACAGATTCTTCAATTGAAGAATTTGGCGAAATATCAGCGCGACCTAGCATTTCGCCGATGAAATCCATACCAAGCGAGGCCAACTGTTTGCGTAAGCAAGCTACGGCTTTCGCCCATACGAATGTGCCCATCATCTCGTAATCGCCCGCCGAATACGCATTGGCGATGGACTTGATCTCTCGGGGGCTCAACTGAGCAGAAGCAAACTTAACAACGTCTTGTGGCGTCGCATGCGGTGGGATGATTACTGCTCTATTGATCGGTTTCCAGAGCGCCTTTTCTTCCGACATTTATGCATCTCCCA
>CALMNI010000079.1 GCA_937868555.1 uncultured bacterium
ATGACTTAATCATAACACATCTATATATAAATGTCAATAGATATAAGTCAATTTATCTAAATATTTGCTAATATTAAATAAAAAAATACTCATAGTTTATTTTATTGCGTTAAAACGAAAGGCACGCTACCATAAAGGAATGCCAAACCCCTCTGAACAAGCAAAACTACCGCCACAGAATCTCGAAGCGGAAACCTTTATCCTTGGCTCTCTTTTGATTGATCCTAATACGATCATCAAGATCGCCGACATCCTCAATCCCGAGGACTTTTACAAGGATAACCATGGGCAAATATATGCCGTCATGAAGGAGCTCTATGCCCATCGCGATCCTATAGATATTTTGAGCCTTACTTCCAAACTGGAAGAAAAAGGCAAGCTAGAAAGCGTTGGCGGGCGCAGTGCCATTGCTAACCTCGCTAACTCGGTTGGTACAGCGTCTAATGTTGTCTATTACGCCGAATTAATTCAACGCAAGGCAACCTTGCGTCGTTTAATCGCGGCTGCTTCGGAAATTAGTACGCTTGGCTACACTGAAGATGAGGAAGTTGATAAAATTCTTGACGAAGCTGAGCAATGCCTTTTTAGCGTTTCACAAAATGCCCTTAAACAAGGTTTTCAGCCCATTGATACCTTGCTTAATGAAGCCTTTGACCGTATTGATGAATTGCATAAACAATCCGGAAAATTACGCGGCTTAAGCACCGGCTTCGTTGATCTTGATAATTTATTGGCTGGCTTGCAAAAATCAGACCTTATTATTTTAGCGGCTCGTCCTTCGGTTGGAAAAACGTCTTTAGCTTTGGATATTGCCCGGCAAACAGCCGTAATTAATAAAATCCCGGTCGCTATTTTCTCTTTGGAAATGAGCAAGGAACAGTTGGTTGACCGCATGTTGTGCGCTGAAGCAGGCGTTAGCTTATGGAAAATGCGTACCGGTAAATTATCCGATCGCCAAGAAAATGATGATTTTTCTAAGATTGGCCATGCCATGGGTATTCTTGCTGAAACACCTATTTTTATTGATGACTCGGCCAGCGCGAATATCATGGAAATTCGCACTAAGGCTCGACGCCTGCAAATGGAGCATAAATTAGGCTTAATTGTTATTGATTATTTGCAGTTAATGGAAGGACGCGGCCGTTACGGCGACAACCGCGTGCAGGAAGTTGCTGAAATCAGCCGCGCTTTAAAGGGTCTCGCGCGCGAATTAAATATTCCGGTCGTCGCCTTGTCACAGCTTTCCCGCGCCGTTGAACAAACTAAGCCAGCCATCCCCCGCCTCGCTCACTTGCGCGAATCCGGATCTATCGAGCAAGACGCTGACGTTGTTATGTTTATTTACCGCAAAGCGGCTGATAGAGGCTATCAAATTGAAGAATTATCTGAAGCTGAAAAATCCGTCGCCCAAGTCTATATTGCCAAGCATCGTAATGGACCGGTAGGTAGAGTTGATTTATTCTTTGATGAAGAAACGGTGAGCTTTAAAAATCTTGCTAAGGGAGAATATGAAGCTCCGCCGGAAATGGAAGAATAATCCACTGTCATCCCGCCGCTCGCGAGCGGCGGGATCTGAGAGAGATTCAAATCATAAATTAAAATTAATTACTAAGATCCCCCGGTATCGCCTACGGCGATCCGTGGGATGACAAAGAAAACATATGTTTGAAAAACTTAAACAAATCAAAGATTTACGCACACAAGCTAAAACTATGCAAAGCGCCTTGGCTGGCGAATCAGTAACAGCTGATCATGGTGGCGTGAGCGTAACGCTCAACGGTAATTTGGAAGTAACAAAGTTGACTATTGGCGACGGCATGACTAAGGCACAGATTGAAAAGGCTGCTCAAGAATGTTTTAATGATGCGGTTAAGAAAGCCCAAAAGCTCATCGCCCAAAAGATGCAGGAAATGGGCGGCTTAAAAAACTTTGGTCTGTAATCAATGCGTCTCCCCTCTTCCTTAGAACGTTTGATTGCGATTTTTTCGCGCCTGCCCTCGGTTGGGCCAAAAACAGCCGAGCGCTATGTTTTTTATCTTTTAAAACAAAACCCGGCCTTATTGCGCGAAATGGCGACGGCATTGCAAGAACTGCCGCAACGGATTTTGACCTGTTCAATCTGCATGGGCATAGGTGAAACTGATCCGTGCTCAGTATGTTCTGACCCCAAAAGAGATGTGAGCGCTTTGTGTATTGTTGCTGATGCTCGCGATATGCTAACCATTGAGGATACCGGTTTGTTCACGGGTTATTATTTTGTCCTCGGCGGCACTATCAACGCCATTGAAGGCGTTAAACCAGCTGATATTAATGTCCGGCAGCTTGTTGACCGTATTAATACCTTGAAGCCTAAAGAAGTTATTCTGGGTCTCGATCCTAATCTTGAAGGAGAAACAACGGCTATGTATCTTTCCAAATTAATTAAACCATCAGGCATTAAAGTAACGCGCCTTGCTAAAGGATTGCCAAGCGGAGCGAATATTGAATACGCTGATGAATTGACCTTGGGCGCGGCTTTGAAGTTTAGAAATGAAGTATAGTGCCTAAAAATAAAAAGCCGTCGTTCCGAAAGGAGCGACGTCTTTTTTTAAGTATTTTTGCCTTAGGCGGCTATTTTTTTTATTTCTTCGTGTATGCGGTGCTTAATTGTTTCTTTTTCCGCATAACAAAACATAATTGTCATATTCTTGTAGGGATTGCTATAGTCGTTTTTAGCCTGATTAAAAAACATGCGAGCGGATTGTATGAATGTATTTTTTGCATTTTGTGGATTATATACATCTAATAGAGCTATCCAAAAAATAAATTTTGAAACGCCTGGTTTTACTACGGGGTAATGCATTTCTTTAATTCTTGCCGAAACGAAAAGCTGGGCTAATTGATGCAGGGTAAGTTTATCTAAATACTTTTGTGCAATTTGAATTGACGGTAAGCGTTCCGTCTCCTTGCAATAATTTTCCGAAATAGATGCAAGCAAGATAGATATTTTTGTTATTTTTGCATCCAATGATATATCTTCGTTAACATAAGAAAGAATCGAAAAATATTCATTTAGCAATTCACTTTCCTTATCTGTGGAACTGGACTTAGGATCGTCTATTTTTAAAA
>CALMNI010000080.1 GCA_937868555.1 uncultured bacterium
AAACAATAACAAGACATGGTTTGGTCCAATATGGTATTATAGCATACGATAGCAAATTTGTCAATATATTGAATAATTTGTCCCTATATTAGATAAAACAGCGTTTAAATGATTTTTTTATAGTTTGACAAATATTTGGCTAAGGTTTAGGATAAAGCTAAGGCTAGTATTTTTGATGATACTGGCTTTTTTTAGAGCCTTTAGAGGTTTTCCTAAACCTCTGGGCCGAGCCTCTTTTTTAGAGTGCTAGATACACACCTATGAGTGAAATTACTAATGCAATCAAGCAGATTTGCGAGGAAAAGGGCTTGTCGTATGAAGCCGTCATTACCACGATCGAATCCGCTCTAGCTGCCGCTTACCGCAAGGATTACGGCGAAAAGAATCAAAATATTAAGGTCGAGTATAGCCCGGAAACTAATGCTTCCAAGGTTTTTGATATAAAGACCGTGGTTGAAGATGTCCCAGAAGAAGAACTCGCCGAAATTGAAGCTGCTGAAGCTGAGCAAAAGCCAGTGATTGCTGATACAAAGAAGGCAGCGGCGGCGCCTGAAGTAGCTGCGACTGATGCAGCAGACGGAGAGCTCGAAGTTAAGCACCGCTTTAATCCCAAAACAGAAATTCAAATTTCCGATGCGCGCGCTATTGATACTGCCTATAAAATTGGCGATGAGATAAAAACAGAGTTACAGACGCATGATGAATATGGACGCATGGCCGCTCAAACCGCCAAGCAAGTTATCATTCAGCGTTTACGCGAGGCAGAGCGCGACATGGTCTTTGGAGAATTCAAAGATAAAGAACGCGAAGTTATTAACGGCTTTGTGCAGCGGCGCGAAGGACGGGTTGTTTTGGTTGATCTTGGAAAGGCAACTGGAGTAATTCCGCCGGAAGAACAAGTTCGCAGCGACCGCTATCTTCCGGGAGAGCGTTTAAAGTTTTATGTAAAGGAAGTGCGCATTACTTCCCGCGGTCCGGAAATTATTTTATCTAGAACTTCTGATGAGATTTTGAAAAAAGTTTTTTATTTGGAAATCCCAGAAATTTCTAACGGCCTTGTTGAGATTAAAGCAGTTGCTCGCGAAGCCGGCAGTCGTTCGAAGGTTGCTGTTTCAGCCGAGAATGAAAATATCGACCCAATCGGTTCATGCGTCGGACAGCGCGGTTCCCGCATTCAAACAATCATTCGCGAGCTGGGCGGTGAAAAAATTGATATCATTGAATACAGTGATGAGGCCGAAGTGTTTATTGCCAACGCTCTTGCCCCGGCGAAAGTGGAAGATGTAAAGCTCTTGCAAGAAGAGCGCCAAGCCTACATAACAGTAAAAGATGATCAGTTATCGTTAGCGATTGGTAAAGATGGACAAAACGTTCGCTTGGCTGCGCATCTTACTGGCTGGAAGATCGATATCGCCGGTGACGGTACTGGTGTAACCCCTAAAGAAGGCGAAGAAGCAAGCGAAACTGAAAACGGAGAAGTAGGCGGCGAAGAAGCGATTGACGAAGTTCCAGCCGAAGAAGTGAGCGAAGAGGTTTTGGCCGAAGAAAATTCTTCTCCTGAGGCAGAAGAAAAAAATTAAATTGAATATTTTTAAGTTCTTACCTATATGAACAATGTTATTTTCTTAATCCTAGGCGCGGCGGTTATTGCCATCGTTTATGGACTTATTTATATCAGCATCATTTTGCGCATGCCCGAGGGCAACGATAAAATGAAAAAGATTGCTGCAGCTATCCAAGAAGGGGCAAAGGCATATCTTAACCGCCAGTACCGAACAATCGCCATGGCGGCAGTAGTTTTGTTTTTGATTATCGGTTTGGTACCCGGCCTAGGATGGACAACGGCCATTGCTTTTTTGATTGGGGCATTTTTATCAGCTGTTGCCGGTTATATAGGCATGAATATTTCCGTACGAGCTAACGTCCGAACGACTGAAGCCGCTCGCCAGGGAATGGCGAAAGCGCTTGATGTCGCGGTGCGCGGCGGAAGTGTTACTGGTATGTTGGTTGTCGGATTAGCACTCTTAGGAACTGCTGGTTTTTATTTTATTACTCATGATATTCAAGCTTTGATTGGTTTGGGATTCGGAGGATCGCTTATTTCAGTTTTTGCCCGTCTTGGCGGCGGAATCTTTACCAAGGCTGCCGACGTCGGAGCTGATTTAGTTGGTAAAGTTGAGGCCGGTATTCCGGAAGATGATCCGCGCAACCCGGCAGTCATCGCAGACAACGTTGGCGACAACGTTGGCGATTGTGCTGGCATGGCAGCCGACTTATTTGAAACATATGTCGTTACCTCTATTGCTGCTATTTTTCTTGGACACCTGCTTTTCCCTACGTTTGAAAACGCGCTAATTTTCCCACTCGTTCTTGGGGCTGTTTCTATCATTACTTCAATAATTGGTATTTACTTTATTCGTTTGGGAAAGAGCAATAATATCATGGCCGCCTTGTATAAGGGCTTGGTTGCCGCCGGTGTGTTGGCTGCTATTGTTTTCTATCCTGTTACGAATTGGTTAATGGCCGGCAATGGATTGATTCTTCCTTTGCATCTCTATTTCTGTGCACTTATCGGTTTAGTAGTTACAGGCTTAATGGTTGTTATTACTGAATACTACACCTCGACATTGTATCAACCAGTAAAGGATATCGCCGAAGCATCAACAACGGGACACGGTACTAACATAATTACCGGTCTTGCTGTTTCGATGAAATCTACGGCTTGGCCGGTGTTAGCTATAGTTGCTGCAACATGGGGGGCTTTTGAACTCGGCGGCTTGTACGGCATTGCTATTGCTGCCGCTTCTATGCTTTCAATGGCGGGTATTATAGTTACCATTGATGCGTATGGACCAATAACCGACAACGCCGGCGGTATTGCTGAAATGGCTGAGCTTGATGACAGTATTCGCGCCATTACAGATCCTTTGGACGCTGTTGGTAATACGACTAAGGCTGTTACTAAGGGATATGCCATTGGTTCGGCCGCGTTAGCTGCCCTAGTATTGTTTGCTGATTTTACGCACAGCGCCGGTTCTAATTTTACATTCTTGTTAAGCGATCCTCGCGTTGTTTCAGGTTTGTTTATCGGCGGTCTTTTGCCTTATTACTTTGCCGCTCTTTCCATGCAGGCAGTTAGTAAAGCCGCCGGAAGTGTTGTTGAAGATGTACGCGCACAGTTTAAAGAGAAACCAGGAATTATGACTGGTACAGAAATGCCTGATTATGGGCGCACCGTTGATATTGTCACTAAGGCCGCGATTAGCCGTATGACAATTCCGGCCTTGATCCCGGTCGCCGCTCCGATTTTAGTTGGATTCCTTTTGGGAGTCGAAGCTTTGGGCGGATTATTAATAGGATCAATTATTACTGGAATTTTCGTTGCCATTTCAATGACATCGGGCGGCGGAGCTTGGGATAATGCGAAAAAATATATTGAGAACGGTTTCTTTGGAGGCAAGGGATCAGAGGCACACAAAGCAGCTGTTACCGGAGATACCGTTGGTGATCCATATAAGGACACTGCCGGCCCAGCCATCAACCCAATGATCAAAATTGTTAACATCATCGCATTGCTTATTGTTGCATTGCTTATTTAAAGAACATCCATGAATGTAACAAGAAACAATATATCAGCGACTAAGATTGAATTAACAGTCGAGGTGAGCGCTGATGAAATGAAGAATTTTTCGCAGCGCGCTGCTACGAAAATTTCTGAGAATACTAAAATTGAAGGTTTTCGTCCGGGCAAAGCTCCGTATGATGTTGTGCTTGCGCGCGTTGGCGAAATGGCAATTCTTGAAGAAGCTTCGCGAATCGCAGTTTCCAAAACCATTGATCAGGCGTTAATCAAAGAGGTCACCGAAGAGTGGATTGGCCAGCCAGAAATAACCATTACTAAGATAGCTCCGGAAAATCCTTTCGAATACCGAGCTCTTATTACCCTCTTGCCCTCAGTAGAGCTAGGTGCCTATAAAGACTTTAATGTTTCACTTGAAACAACTGAAGCTACCGAGGAAGAAGTTGGAAAAATGATTGAGCAGTTGCGTGATATGCGAGCCACCGAAGCTATTGCTGATAGACCTGCGCAAACGGGTGATAAATTAGTAGTAGATGTTAATTTGTTTGTTGATAAAGTCCCTATTGAAGGCGGCCAAGCTAAAGAGACAGCAGTTATTCTTGGAAAAGATTATTTTGTTCCCGGCTTCGATGAGCACGTTACGGGAATGAAGGTTGGAGATACTCGAGAATTTTTCTTGAATTATCCGGCGGACCATCATCAAAGCAATTTAGCCGGCAAGAAAGTTGAGTTCAAGGTTGACGCAAAGCAAGTATATGCTCGAGAAATGCCTGAGCTCAATGATGAGTTTGCTATCCCTTTTGGTTTAAAGACTCTTGAGGAGCTAAAAACTAATATCAAGAAAAGCATTGCCGATGAAAAGAAGGGCGAAGCCGAAACAAAACTCGAACGCGTGATAATTGAAAAGATTATTGAAGGTTCCACTATAGGCGAAATACCGGAAAAATTAATCGCCGATGAAACAGGTAGTATGATGCACGAAATTAGCCATAATGTTGCTCGATCCGGCGGTACCTTTGAAAATTATTTGCAGAGTCTTGGAAAAAGCGCCGCTCAGTTTGCTGAAGAATTAAAACCGCAGGCAACTGAGCGTATGAAAGCAACATTAGCATTGCGCAAGATTGTTGCGTTAGAAAAAATCACTGTCGACGAGGCTCGTGTTGAAGAAGAATTAGGGCTTTTAAAAAAGCGCTACGCGCACGATGCCAAGGCTTTGGAGTCATTATCGGCCCCTGCTTATCGTCGGCATTTGCAAGGAATGCTTTTGAATCGGGCTGTTATTGCTAAGCTTAAAGAGTGGAATATTAAAAAAGAGGTATGACGGTATTGGCGCTGAACAAACGGGCCCGCTATGATTATGAGGTGCTCGAAACATTCAGCGCTGGTCTTGTCTTAAGCGGACAGGAAGTTAAGTCAGCTAAGGCCGGCCAAGTGAGCCTAAAAGGCAGTTTTGTTGTTTTTCGGCCTACTGCCGGCCGTAGCGAACCCTATCTTCTTAATGCCTTTATTTCACCCTATCGCTATGCTGGCAAATTAGAGGGATACCAGCCCGACCAGGCGCGTAAATTGTTATTGCGCCAACGGGAAATCAAGTATCTATTGGGGAAAAAGGAAGAAAAAGGCTTGACATTAGTACCTCTTAAACTATATACTGAGAGAAGTCTTGTTAAGCTGGAATTCGCTATAGCTCGCGGAAAAAAGACCTTTGACAAACGTCAAAGCCTTAAGGAGCGGGATCTTAAGCGGCGCTTACAATCCATTAAGCAATCCGGCAGACTGTAGACAGTTTTTTTACAAAAAAAGCCCGGGGATGCCAGGCTTTGATAGTAAACTTTGTTCGACGCACGCAGAAGGTGCTGATTGCCACCTTAATCCAATCAACAACACAATTGGCAAAACTGCCAGCCCAGCCTTCTCTTGGAAGGTTCCGGCTTTCGCTATCGCTTAATAGCCATAGCCATCCGCCCGATATGCTCGCGCATCGGATCCCGGGTGTCATTCAGCGAGCTAGGGTAAGGGCTGCCGCTTGAGGCTCGTACTTTAAATTCCCAAGCTGGTTTTCATTTTTTTCGTTAAACCTTAAGGATGAAAACGAGATATCAGGTTTAACTATTTCTGTAGCCGTGCCCGAGTCGGTTTATTAGACAGGGGTTCAACTCCCCTCATCTCCACACCCACTTTTCGCCGGAGTGGCGGAATTGGTAGACGCGGCGGACTTAAAATCCGCTTGTATTAACCTGCAGTGAGGGTTCGAGTCCCTCCTTCGGCACAAGATCAGTACGCGGGTATCGTATAATGGTTATTATATTGCCTTGCCAAGGCAGAGATACGGGTTCGATTCCCGTTACCCGCTCCGTGTTAGTCGAAAGTCATAAGGTTAAAAGTTTTAAAGTCAAAACTTATAATAGCCTTTCAACTTTAGACTTTATGACTTTAGATTATTAGTATGCGTAGAACACACCGACGCCCCAAACATCAAGAACCAGAGAAGAAATTTCGTTTTAACCACGGCATCCGCGCGCCGCGTGTTGTTTTAATTGATGAAGAAGGAACTCATCAAGGTGAAATGGATATCGCCGATGCGGTGGCAATGGCTCAAAAAGCCGAATTAGACCTTGTTGAGGTTAATCCTACATCAAATCCCCCCATGGTAAAGATCATGGATTTTGGACAGTTTAAGTATGAACGCGATAAGAAGGCGCAAAAACAAAAAACACACCACAAAAAGCTTGATACTAAGGGAATTCGCCTTTCTATACGTATTGGCGAGCATGACCTTGGTGTTCGTTTTGAACAAGCTAAGAAATTCTTGAGCAAGGGCAACAAGCTTCGTCTCGAGCTGCCTTTGCGCGGCCGGGAAAGACAGCATCCCGAGCTTGCTCGTGAGGTAATTGGTAAGTTTGTTTCCATGCTTGAAGCAGACCCTGAAATCCCCTTCGCCGTTGAGGAAAACTTGACAAGCCAGGGGGGAAAGTTTACTATGATATTGGCCAGCAAAAAAAGCTGATTTTTGCCTAAGATAATAGAATTTTTGAAGATATGCCTAAGATAAAAACCCACCAGGCGACATCAAAGCGTTTCTCGATAACCAAGGGAAAAAAGTTGCGTCGCCGCAAAGCTGGACAGGATCATTTCAATTCCCGCGAATCGGGCAATACCGTCCGTAATAAGCGTCGTGATATCACCGTCCACACGACTGACGAAAAGAACGTCAGGAGCTTTATTCCATATAACTAATGTATGCCTAGAGTAAAAAGAGGAACCACCCACGTCAAAAAGCGTCGTAAACTACTTAAGAAAACCAAAGGTTATAAATGGGGTCGTAAAAAATTGATTAAGGTTGCAAAGACAGCTGTTCTAAAAGCTGGAGTTCACGCCTATACCGACCGTAAGACTAAGAAGCGCACCCGCCGTGCCTTATGGCAAATTAAGATCAGCGCTTTTGTAAAAGAGCGCGGACTTTCTTATTCCAAGTTCATTGGTATGCTTAAGGAAGGCAAGGTAGAGATTGATCGCAAGATTTTAGCCGATTTGGCTGTTAACCATCCAGCAGCTTTAGACGCCATTTTGGAAAAGGTTAAAAAATAATATGGATATCCGAGTGCTTCAAATCACCCAGCTTATTATCGCCGTATTGCTTATTGCGACTATTCTGATGCAAAACCGCGGTACGGGTCTTTCTGGAGTTTTTGGTGGTTCAAGCGGCGTTTACCGTACGAAGCGCGGCGTTGAAAAAATGTTATTTACAACGACAGTCGTTTTGGCCGTTTTGTTTTTTGCCTTGTCGATCAGTCGTTTAATCGTCAATTAACCCAGCGGAATTTTCCGCTACTTCATAATTAAAAAGCCTATATGAATAAAGCAGGCTTAATTGAAAAGATTTCTGAGGAAGCATCATTAACCAAAAAACAGGTTGAGGATGTTATTGAAAATTTGATTGCAACGATAATTGGCGAACTTAAAGCTGGGCGCAAAGTAAATTTAGTTGGTTTTGGAACCTTTGAAGCAAGAACCCGACACACACGCGGGGGCGTCAATCCGCAGCGACCAAATGAGCGTATTCAGATTCCGGAAGTTAAAGTTGCTAAATTTAAGACTGGTAAGACTTTGAAAGACGCGCTAAAAGAGAAATAAGGCCCGCACTCGTAGCTCAATGGATAGAGCACTTGGCTTCGGACCAAGGGGTTGTGGGTTCGAATCCTGCCGGGTGCACAGGTGAATTAACTAATGAATAAAGTAACAAATTAACAAATTTCTAGGTATAATTTGTTCATTTGTTTATTAG
>CALMNI010000081.1 GCA_937868555.1 uncultured bacterium
GCAATGAAAACAATAATCTTGTAAATGAGCTAACTATATAATAACATATATATATTATTTTGTCAATAATTAACTAGGATATTCCTTTTTTTATTCTAATATTAGCTATTATTTTTTATCAACTCAAATAAACCCACCAACTTCAAGAATAAAGACTATCCTATTTTCAAACCATTCATACAAATTATCCCTCCACAAAAAGACAGGCTCTAAGCCTGTTTTTTGTTTAATGCTCCCTTATCACCATACGTTACCCTAATGTGCTACTATTACTTGTATTAACCCCTCCCACACATATGAAACAGGCTATAAAGAGAATCGGAATCATTAAAACTCTATACCCTGTATTCGCCCGCTCATCACAAAGACGGTATTGTCCGTGCAACTAAAGCCATCGCCGAGAGGAACGATAAGGAATTTGACGGCCAAACCAGCGAATAAACATGGAGCTGAATATGAGTAGGTTCCATATCAAGCTATTCACCAATGCGCAAAAAAATAATAACCGTAAACGATAAGTTCCAAAAAGGCTACACATACGAACTTACGGAGCCGGTAGGAAAAAATTTTCATACTGATTTTAAACCCGAACTAACGCCAAAGGAAATGCTTGCCCTCGGCGTCTTTGGCGGTAAATACATGACCGACTGTCAAAAAGAGTTTCCCAAAGACTGGTTTACCAAAGCTAAGCTTTCACCCGATCAACCCGACGATAGTCTTAACTTTTTTCATAAACACGCCAGCCAGCCATTGCAAGTATGGCGGGAAAAAGGATGGATCAATGAAGAACATGATCCTCGCGGTTGGTTCCAGTGGTATTGCCGCTACTATATGGGCAGACGGCTTCCCGCTGAAGATGAGCGTCAAATCAAACGCTGGAAAGCCATTAAGCGTCATATCTCTCAAATCAAAAAAAATTGCTGGCCGCAAGACCCAACTTGTCGTCCCGCTCAACGGCAGGCGGTTCTGCACTGGGCCTATGATAGTAGAAAAATATAACATTA
>CALMNI010000082.1 GCA_937868555.1 uncultured bacterium
TTATTTTATCACCACCATTCATCCATTATTCTGTGCCCCCTTATAATATAAAAATACATACCCCCCCCCTTCTATTTTAGTGCTTTATAAAAACTAGAAAAATGTCATTTATTGCATTTTATACAAAGATATGACAAACTACTTAAGTCTACTATATAGTAGACTTAAGTAAGCATTAAAAAGTATAAGCCTTACTTAAGTCCACTAATTTGTAGACTTAAAACTACTTATGGTTAAGGTCCCTCTCACCATCCTTCCTCCAGCTGAAGTTGCAAATCCTCTGTGGCTCTCTGTTTCAGAGGCCGCTCGCATTGCCGGAGTTCAAAAGAAAACAATTCGCCGCGGGCTTGATTCCGGCGGCCTTACGTTTAAAGTTGTCGGCAACCGCTATCTTATAAATGCGACAACACTTATTATGTGGCTGCTCGCTAGTACTAAACTGCGCAACAAATTTTTACATCATGGTTTTGGACAATACGTTGAAGAATGGAAAAAATAAAGTATTATAAAACCCCTCAGTGTCTCCACTGAGGGGTTTTATAGTAAAAAGCAATTTAGCGCTTAACAACCATTTGTTCAAGGTCGTAAATTTTTCCAGCCTTATCCCACTTCTTAAGAGTCTTAATTGCCTTTGTGCTCAAAGTCAATTTAAGGCTGCGTCCGGTTTGCGGATTCTTCACCTTTTTCTCTTGCAAGTTAGGACGGAATTTGCGCTTGGTACGGCGGTTGGAGTGGCTCTTATTAAAGCCGCTGCCCGCTCGTTTGCCCGTTAGTTGGCATGTCGTACTCATACAAGGTATTTCTAAAAATTAAGCAATAAAATAAGTATAACGTTAAATATGCGCCCTGTCAAGACATGCCTATTTTAAATAGTGGCCTTTCTTAGCCTGTCCCCTTTTATCTATTTGATAACACAAAGGCGCTGTCCAGGGAATTTCTAAACTTGCGACATCTTGAGCGCTTATTTTTTCTAAATATTTAACCAACGCCCGCAAGCTATTGCCATGCGCAACCACTAATACGCGCTCCCCTCGCTGCAAAGCTGGCAAAATTTCTTCCTTCCAATAAGGGATAACTCTAGAGTATGTATCCTTTAAAGACTCGCTTAAAGGCAGCTCGCTGTTCTTTAAACCGCAAGCAAGTGCATTGCACTCGGTCTTTCGGTTGCTATCAATCAGTGGAGGCGGCGGGGTTGAATAACCTCGGCGCCACGCCAAGAGCTTGCGTATCCCATATTTTTCCGCAACCGCTGTTTTATCCAATCCCTGCAAAGCGCCATAATGACGTTCGTTTAAACGCCATGACTTTTCTACCGGTATACGTGCTACGCCCATGCCCTTAAGCAAGGCATGCAATGTTTGCGGCGATCGTTTCAGTACTGAGATATACGCTTTATCAAACACAAAACCATGTTTCTTGAGAAGCCGTCCCGCTTTTTCAGCCGCCTTCTTTCCTTCGGCCGAAAGACCAACGTCGACCCAGCCCGTAAACAAATTACGCTTATTCCAAACACTTTCGCCATGGCGAACTAATACTAAATTAGGTTGCTTCATATACTTATATAATATCATATTTTTAATTTTTCATTTAGCTTGCATTTTATACATTTTTCCTTATAATAAGTTTTATCCGTCAAAATTAAAAATGGAGAATAAAATTGGGAAAAGAAAATCCAACCAAAACTACCAGCGCTGAAAAATTAGGTTTTTCAGAATGCAATAAAGAATCATTGAATGGGAAAATAAACCATGTCGAAAAAATGATTATTAAAGCGCACACTAATGCTTGCCACGCCAAAGGGCAAAAGAGATACGGAATTGTTATCACAAATGATGATTTTAGCTCACCTCATTTCCAGGGTAATCATCTAAAAGATTCTGACTTAGTAGATATTTCAAAAAAAATCCAAAATGGCCATGTTTTTTTGGTCAAACTACATCACGAAGATATCTATGCACAAAAACAGCCAATTACTCACGACGAACTAAACACTATTCTGCCGCTCGAAATACTTAAGAAAAAAAAGGTTCGAAAAATCTGGACCCAATATGGTAATTTAATTTATGAATGCGCTCTTCAATAAAAACAATTTTATAAAACAACAGCAAGAGCTGGCTCCCCCACTCTTGCTTTTTTATTTAAAATATACTTTAATATAATAAATTAAAAATTTAAGACCGTGGAAATAATAACCCATTAGCTAGCGCTCTATACAAAAATCCCGCCGATCTTCTTTCCTTTTTTTAATCCTCGCTCCGCTATATTAGCTCTTGACCACTTATATCTCGATCTAATCGACGGGGAAAAATCTTATCAAAACAAAGAAGAGCCACAACAAGAAGATATTTTAAAAATGGTAGAACAATGCATTATCCCCATTAAACGGGATTTAGAAGACATACAAAACATTACTCTAAAAGCCATCCTTTATTGCCATGCTGCCCGCCGCCGTATAAAAAAAGAACATGCTGCCCGCTGCATGTATGTGAATACACAACATTCTGTCGCCTTAAAAAATGCGCGAAGGTTCATACTACCACGCCGCAAACTGTTATTTAGATGAATTTTATTAACAGAAAAGGGAAGATGTCTTCCCTTTTTATTTTTGCAAAATATTATTTATTCAAAGCTTTATCAACAGCATTCTTAATAGCCTGGTACGAAGGTTCATTGATTAATTGGCCATTTACAAAAAATGACGGGGTTGAATTTACTCCGGAAGCAGTCGCCGCCGACATATCCTGATCAATGGTGCCAGCAAAAGCGTTCGTCTCTACGGCTTTGCTAAAAGCTCCTTCATCTAATCCGAGGCCGCGAGCATACCCTTTAAATAGTTCGAAAACTCGCTCGCGAGGCAATAGATTTGTTAAATCTCCCCATTCATCTTGCTTTTCATACAAAAGATCATGCATTTCCCAAAACTTACCTTGCGCACCAGCCGCTTCAGCTGCTTGAGCACTTATTAAAGCATGAGGATGGTTTGTGAGAGGAAAATGACGGAAAATAAACTGTATTTGATTTGGATAGGCCGCTAACAATTGAGTGGAAAAATCATTAGCTTGGCGGCAGGCGGGGCATTGAAAATCTGCAA
>CALMNI010000083.1 GCA_937868555.1 uncultured bacterium
ATGTCTTTCTGTTCCTTGTCTCCAAAAACATCTATAACTTCATCTTTAAAAAAAGCGTCCTTTTTTTTCGGCTCAAAAACTTGACTAAAGGTCGCTGAATATTTCTCCATACAATTACGCTAAATCCATAAAGGGATTAAAAGCCACTTCCCACAAAAAGCCGTCTAGATCAGCAAAGTAGCCAGAATAGCCGCCCCAAAAAACCTTTTGGCCGGGCTTGATTATTTTTGCCCCAGCTTTTTCAGCCAAAGCCAAAGTTTCATCAACTTCTTGTTCTGAATTAACGTTATGCGCCAAAGTAAAACCGCGAAAACCGGAACCAGCTTCATCGCTAAGCGAATCTTTAGCTAATTCCGCTCGAGGAAACAAAGACAGCCAGGTGCCTTCCAATTTAAAAAAAGAAACTCCTTCATTATCGCCTTCAAGCGGAAAGCCGAGGCCATCGCGATAAAAGCGGGTTGAGGTTTCGAGATCCTTGACTCCTAAAGTAATAAGGCTGATTTTCGGCTTCATAGGCCCGGTTGAAAAAATAAGTAAGATCCTTATAATTATAGCATGAAGCAAAAAATTCTCCTCCTTCCCTTCTTTCATATCCACATGCACAACCGCCTCCGCTGGCAGGTTGTTCTCTATTGCTTACTGGGATTAGTTTTTCTTGCCATTTCAACCTACTACACCATACAAGAAAGCTTTCGCCTGGCTTTCCCTTTAGGGGGCTTTTTCTTTGGAACAATTGCCGGAGTTATTTTTTCAAGAATCTGCCGCATTAGCTGGGATCATGGCGCCAAACAAGTTATTGGACGCTTTGACGGCATTGGGTTTAGCTTACTGGTTGCCTTTATTATTTTTGAATTCTTTAGAGATGATATAGTCGGTCTTTTTGTAAATGGATCAGCTATTATTACTACTAGCTTTGCCCTCCTGTCAGGTATTATGGCCGGACGAGTTATTGGCATTAGAGGGAAAGTTCGAGATGTACTAAGAGAACAAAATATTATTAAATAAGCTTTGATGCTAAAACCGCCTGAGCCGCATGATAGCCAGGAATTCCGCTCACTCCTCCGCCGCGTTTCGCTCCCGCTCCGCACAAAAAAATATTGCTAAAATCAGTTTCAACCCCTCTTTGTCCGACCTCGGCCTCCGATTCAGCAAAAGGCCACTGTAAATTGCCTTGAAAAATATTACCCCGCGGCATACCAAGCTCTTGTTCAATATCAATAGGTGTTTTTGCTTCAATGCAGGGATGCCCATTACTATCAACCGCCAAACAATCTTCAATTTTATCTTCAAGATAAAAATTAAGCCCCTCTACATACTTCGCTAAAACTTTCTTCCTCATTTCTTCATTATCAGCCATGAACATTTCATACGGTGTATTAAGACCAAAAAAAGTTAAGGTTTGATAGCCCTTATTACGCAAATCCTCGGAAAGGATAGAATCATCGGCCAAGGTATGGCAATACATTTCTCCGGGTAGAGCTTTTGGCGAGCGCATATTTTCATACCCCTCATCAACGTGAAAAGTCCCAGCAAAAGCTTTATTGGGATCATATCCTGATTTAAGACGCGGCAACTTAGTGACAAGCATATTAATTTTAAATACTGCTCCAGTAACCGTTTGCGGAGCCTGATAGCCCTCTAATAATTGTTCTAATACTAAGGGCGCCGCGTTTACTAACACATAATCCGCTTCTATTTCGTGCCGTTGACCATCGACAGTAGTAATAACTTTGTTGGGGACGCCATGTTGAATGTTCTCAACACTAACGGCAGTATTAATCTCTCCGCCATGCGTTGTAATAATATCAGCTAATTGCTTAGGCAATTGGCCCATGCCGCCAATAGGGACATTCCACTCACCTGTCGCTTGCCCGATTATATGATATAAAAATGTACGATTTTGCAATAAGGTCGTATCTTCAGGATGAGTATCCATGCCTATTTTCGCATCGGTAAAGACTACGCCGCGCACGATATCATTCTCCAAATATTTTTCGATTCCCTTACCAAGAGGCTCTTCCATTATCATGCGCCACGCTTCTTTTTCATCATCAGTAACAAATAATTTTTGAAATTCGGCTTTGCTCTGTAAAGGTTCAAGCATAGTCGGCCATATTTTCTCAGCGACGATTTTACAAAGCTTTTGGAATCGCAGATACTGTTCATATTCGCGATCACTGCCGCATAAATTATTAAAAGATTCTTTATCAATGAATAATCCGTCATGCCTGCCATTTTTTACGTACGGGGTAAATGAAGCAATGCTGCGCTTAGCCAGTTCGAAGTTCAAATCTAAGTCAGTGACAATTTTTCGCGGTAATAAACTAACAAGATACGAATAAACTGAAGGCGCGGCATCAAAGCCGGGAAATATTTTTTGCGATAAGGTTGCTCCGCCGATAATATCTCTTTTTTCTAATACGAGGACTGACAAACCTGCTTTAGCAAGATAAGCTCCGGCGACTAAACCATTATGACCGCTGCCTATAATTATAACGTCGTAGCGGTTTTTCATACTAATACATTGCTTTAGCAACCGCTGCAACAATCCGCTTATCAAACATAGTAGGAATAATTTTTTTTGCCGTCGGTTTAGCAATCAAGGCGGCTAGATTATAAGCCGCTCTGATGAGCATCTCTTCGCTAATATGCCTAACGCCGTTATCCAAGGCGCCTCTAAATATTCCGGGAAATCCAAGAGAATTATTAAGCTGATTAGGAAAATCTGAACGTCCGGTCGCAACAACAGCCGCTCCGGCCTTTTTAGCAATTTCAGGCATAATTTCTGGAACCGGATTGGCTAAAGCAAAAATAATAGGCTGAGCGGACATCTTTTTAATATCTTCAACTTGCAAGAGGCCAGCCTTAGAAACGCCTATAAAAACATCAGCTTTTACTAAGGCATCGCTTAAGGAGCCGCGGCGATGAGTTTTATTAATAACTTTTAAAAGATTTTTTTTATGATGATCTAAATCTTTACGATCGCGGCTAATAATACCCTTGCTATCAAGGACAATAATATGTTGAGCGCCAGCTTTTAATAAGAGCTCGGTAATGGCTTGCCCGGCGGCGCCCGCTCCCGATATTACAATATGTGCGGAAACTAATTTTTTTCTAACAACTTTTAAGGCATTTAATAAGCCGGCCAATACAACCAAAGCAGTGCCGTGCTGATCATCATGAAAAACAGGAATGGTTAATTCTTTTTTCAAACGGGCTTCAATTTCAAAGCAGCGCGGAGCGGAAATATCCTCAAGGTTAATAGCACCAAAACCCGGAGCAATATTTTTTATCGTTGAAATTATTTCTTCAGTCTGTTGCGTTGCTAACACAATGGGGAATGCATCAACACCGGCCAGAGCTTTAAACAGCATAGCCTTGCCTTCCATAACCGGTAGAGCTCCTTCGGGACCTATATTACCCAAACCCAAAACGGCGGAACCATCGGAAATAACTGCGACCATATTCCCCTTCATTGTATACTCGGCCGCTTTTTCGGTATGCTCTCCAAGATACGATGAAACAGCCGCCACTCCCGGCGTATAGTACAAATTTAAATCCATGATTGTCTTTAAAGGCGCTTTCGGCGTTACCGCAATTTTCCCTTTTAACTTTTTATGAATACGCAGTGAACGCTCCGCAAATACATTGGACATATATTTATTTAAATCGTAAATGATTTCAAGGCTTCTATATTCCCGGCGAGCACATCTTCGCTTATAGTACTCAAGTCGATAGTGCTTACTTCCTGAAGCTGCCGCTCAATACGATGCAGCGACTGTATTAAGACATGATATGAATCTGAAGGAATAGCTTTTTCCGGCCTATCCTTATAACGATTGTATCCATCCTCTAGGCGCTCTTGTATTGAAACAATGCCCGCTGGAGCAACTCGAAGATCAGCATAAGCGCAAATTTTCTTTTCCCAGCAATTGCTTTGGGCATTTTTTTCCAACAAGGGAAAATCAACATGATCTATATAATCGATTACGTCATCGGTAACGCCTAATTCTTTAGCAATAGCGATAGAAGCGGCGTGCTCGTCTAGGCCATAGGCATGTTTATAATCGTTTTGCACCTGTTGCCAATATTCTAAGCCTTCGGGCTCCAAAGCTTCAGGGAAATATCCTAAATTAAACTTTATGATGTTGCCCATGTCGTGCAATAAGGCGGCTTGCGTAACTTTTTCCGTATTAACTTCAACCGTACAATGATTACAAATATACTGGGCAACAGCCGCAACGCGAAGCTGATGGGCCTGCAAATTAGAAGGCAAACGATAATGCTTATAAATTTCAGAAATTGTCCGCATACTAGCTTGCCCGCTTATGATGCAACAGCATATTAACTGCATGCTCCATTGAACCGGCGGCTCTTACCTCGCCCGAATTAACAAAGAAAATTTCATCGGCATTTTCAATAGTATTGAGGCGGTGGGCAATAATAACGCGCGTGGTTGTTGCTGGCAAGGTCGCCACTACCTCTTCAAGCAATTGCTCAGTCACCGTATCAATATTAGCTGTTGCTTCATCAAGAATTAATAATTCAGGACGGCGTAAAACTGCGCGCATAAAAGCAACTAATTGTTTTTGACCAAGGCTCATTGTATCGCCGGAAGCACGAACCTCTGTTTGCAAACCTTCGGGAAAACGCGCTAACAATGTTTCTAAACCACTTTTCTTTAAAATTTCAATAACTTCATCGCTCGTAAACATTTTTCCCTCTTCATAACCGTACAATAAGTTATCTTGAATGGTTCCCGAAAAGAGAAAAGGTTCTTGCAAAATAAAGCCAATCTTTCGTACTCGTTCAGCGGCTTCATACGATCTAAGATCTCGTCCATTAAATGTTATCGCCCCAGCTGTTGGATCAAATAAACGCGCCATTAATGAAGCGGTGGTTGTTTTTCCCCCTCCGGTAGGACCGACGAGCGCATACGTCTTGCCCTTTTCCAAAGTAATATTGATATTGCGCAAAACATTTTCACCTCCCGGATAATGAAAACTCACATCTTTAAAAGAAAGCAAAGCACTATCTTCGCTCGTTGTTTGATCTGGAATAACAACTAAATCAGACTGCAGCTCTAATATATCGGCCACCCGCTCCCAAGCCGCCAAGGCTGTCTGCATAGAAGCCCACAAAGCCGCTAACTGGCGTAAAGGCGTATAAAAACGATCAAGATAGATCAAGAAGCTGACGAGCAAGCCAATCGTAAAATGCCCTTGGGTAATAAGGAAAATACCATACCCGAGCAATAGGAGCTGGGCGGCGTTAGCAAAAAATTCATACACCGGCGTAAAGATTCCATTGGCGATTCCTGATCCAACAGCCGCGGAAAAGTTTTCTTTGTTCACTTCATGAAAACGGGTGCGGAAATAATCGCGGCGGTTAAAAGCAATAATGACTTTAAAATTGTTAAGGCTTTCTTGAATCTCAGCGCTCAATGATCCCGTTGCTTTAAGCGAAGATGAGTTTTTCTTTTTAACCCAAGCCGAAACCAATCGGGTAAAAATAAGTATGAGTAAAGCTGGAGCTAAAGAAACGACTCCTAAACGAGGATTTAAAATAATAATAAATATTCCGGCGCCGATAATGATAAAAACGCTGCCAGCCAAGCGCATCAAGGTTTCTGAAAAAAATTGATTGAGCTTATCCGTATCACTGTTAATTCTTGAAATAAGATCGCCGATTTTATTTTGGTTGAAGAATGCTACTGGAAGCTCTTGCAATTTAGTAAAAACATTATTACGCAACCTGAACAGCATGCGCTGAGCGACGCTGCCCATGAGCCGCATTTGCACAAAGTTGGCGCCAAAAGCGACTAAAAATACTGCCAACAAAATGGCCGACATTAAGAAAACACGATTATAATCACCGCCGCGAATGGCCGTATCAATAGTATGGCCGACAATAAAAGGCGCCGCCAAGTTTAGGCCGGAGTTAAGAATAATGGCAAGAAAGGCCAAAATAATATTCTTTTTTTCTTCAGCTAAATAAACCGAAACAGTTCGAAAAGCGGCCGCTAAAGCGCCTTTCTTTTTTGTCACTTGTTTTTTTTCGCTAAGATTGTAATTCATAATGACTAGTACTACGTTGCGATTCAAAAATTTGAACATATTCGGCCGAAGAATCCAAAAGAGCATCATGCGACCCCGCCGCCAACACTTCTCCTTCCATCATAACGATTATTTGGTCATAGCTTTCAACGGCGGCAATTTTTTGCGTAACGGAAATAAGAGTTAAGTCGGGATAATTACGGCGTACATTTTCAAGAATTTTTTTTTCAGTAAGCGCATCAACGCGAGCGGTAAAGTCATCCAGTAAAAGAATTCTAGGATTCAACGCCAGGGCGCGGGCTAACATAATACGCTGTTTTTGGCCGCCGGAAAGGCTTGTCCCCCGCTCCGAAACAATTGTTTCTAATTTTTCGGGCAGACCCTCTATAAAGTCTTCAAGCTCGGCAGTTTGTATGGCTTTTGCCATATGCTCTTCAGCCACTTTTAGATTAAAGCCTATATTTTCCCGGACACTCATGTTAAAAACAATGCTATCTTGAAAAACAAAGCCAATCTGTTTGTGAAGCGATTCTTGGTTGTATTCGTTGATGGAATGGCCGTCATAGGTAAGATCGCCGCTGTCGGGACTCAGCAAACCTATCATCACGTATAAAAGCTGAGTTTTACCGGCAGCTGTCGGCCCAATAATTGCCGTTCGCGTTCCTGGTTCTATGGTAAAAGAAATATTTTTCAAAACCGGGCGGGAATCAAGCGCTAACGAAAGGCCGCGCGCTTCGATTTTTCCGCTCAATGCCGTATCGAGCGTTCCGGAAGCAATCGGCTCAGGAGCGTTCAAAACATTTTCTATGCGCGCATACGATGCAGCCGCTCTCCCAATAACATTGCTCATAAAGCCAATAATAAGTATTGGAAAAATAAGTAAGGCAATATAACTGTTAAAGGCAGTGAAGTCGCCGAGCGAAAGCTGTCCGCTTATTACAAAATGCCCGCCGAGAGCTAAAATTATTAAGGTGGCGATGTTGGATAAAAATACGACAACCGGAATGAGGCCTGAAAACAAGCGTAAAATGGACATGCCCGTTTCTTTGGCTTCAGTATTAACAACTAAAAATTTTTGATATTCGGGCTGTCGTGAATTAAGAACACGGATTAAAGCTGAACCTAAAATACTCTCATTAATTACGCGATTCAATTTATCAATTACCCCTTGCGCCTTTTGGAACATAACGCCGATCTTCGAGAAGACAATAAAGAAAGTTCCGCCAATTAAAGGTAAAACTGCTAATACTGCCAAGCCAAGTTTCCAATCAATTATGAGCAATAAAATGCTAGCGCCAATTATTATAAATACCGAAGAGACAATGGAAACGATTGCCTGTGAAACAAAAAGTTTAATCGCATCAATATCTGAAGTCAGATTAGTTAATAGTTTTGAAGGCGTTTCTTTTTGCACGCCGACATAGCTTTGTTTAGAAATACTGGCCGCTAAGCGATCGCGCAAGTCACGAGCGACTTTTTCCGAAGCATAGGTTTGAATCAATGCTTGTATATAAGAAAAAACAAGAATACCAATTGTCGCCAATCCAAACTGCCACATAACATTGCTCAGTATAAACTGGCCGGCATTAAAGGTATCAATGCTATGAGATATAATTTTAGGAATCGCCAGGTTCAAAGCATTGGCAGCAATTGCCATGATGAACAAAGCGATTACTAATCCCCGGTATGGTTTCAAAAGGCCGAGCATGCTCGGTCCTTTGGGTTTATTCGGCAATTGTTTAGCTTTTTCTTGAGGCATGTCTTTTCTTAATAAACTTGAATAATACCAAAATTTGCTCCTTAAGTAAAGCGTCTATGCTTATAGAACACATATTTTTATTGTTCGTTTCATAGCGACAAAACTATAGCCCCATAAGAAGGGAAGCCACAGCGGCA